>NZ_JBADWU010000035.1:0-55112 GCF_056203535.1 Candidatus Limimorpha sp.
CCACGCCTGCTGAGGACCACATATTCACCAACTGGACGGAAAACGGCATGGAAGTCTCAACAAACAACCCTTACACATTTACCTTGACTACCGACCGCAACCTTGTGGCCAACTTCTTCAAGCAATACGATTTCTCCGCCACTTGCACCACCGGCCAGACACTTTATTACAGAATCATCGATGCCGAGCAGAACTTGGTGAGCATTGTGGCACCGAATGGCAATAACGTTAATGGATGGAACGGCTACAACAAACCCGCAGGCGATATCACGCTGCCCGAAACCGTCGAATACGACGGCACAAGCTACACCGTGACGGCAATCGGCGACCACTCCTTTAACTCATGTTTTGGCTTAACCGGCACGCTCAACATCCCGAATTCCGTGACAAGCATTGGAAATGATGCTTTCTTTGGATGTTCAGGTTTCAGCTCGCTCACCATCGGCAATTCCGTGACAAGCATTGGAGCTGATGCCTTTTGGGAATGTTATGGCTTAACAGGCTCGCTTACCATCCCGAATTCCGTGGAAAGCATCGGAGAATATGCTTTTACTGGTTTAGGCTATGACGGCGCGCTCACCATCGGCAGTTCTGTGACAAGCATTGGCGGAAGTGCTTTTGCATATACCAAATTTGCCCATATCATTTCCAAGCCTACCACACCGCCTATTTTGGGCACTAACGCTTTTTCCAACATGACAGAATTACTATCCATCACCGTGCCTTGCGGCAAGGAGAATGACTATAAAGACAGTTGGAGCGTAGTTGCCGACAAAATAGACGATGGCTTCGTATATGAACTCACGGTGGCATCGGCAAACCCTGAGTTTGGCTCGGCGAGCATAACACAGTCTGCCACCTGCGAGAACCACCAAGCCACCGTCACTGCCACGCCCGCCGAAATCAGCAGGTTCACTGGATGGACTGAAAACGGCGTGCAAGTCTCAACCGACAATCCTTACACTTTCTCCTATGAAAGCGACCACAACCTCGTGGCCAACTTTGAATCAATATACGATTATAATCCTATCACCTCCTTGCCTTCGTCCTACGATGACGTTTACGTGCTCGGCTATCAAGACGGTGACGACTACTACCTGCACACTTCGGGAACGGCAGTCGGAGAAATGAAGCTGTCATTATATCCTGCAAATCCTGTCGAATACAAATTCACTGATTTTGGTTATGCCTACAATCTTGTTTATGCATATTGCGATAACGGAGATTTGTCCATCACCACGCAGGGAGTGTCTCTCTCAACATTCAGCCCATTTGGCTCGACAGATCCTTTTGCTTTGTCCATAACGGACGGCAACATCTCTTCGGCTGGCTCATCTGGCTACACCGTCTGCCACAACGGCAACATCATTACGACACATACGGGAATAAGCGAAGGTAACCTGCGCTTCTTCAAACGCATACCATTGTACTACATCACATTGTCGGTCAGCCCGGAAGAAACCGGCACGGCTACGGCAACCAGCGGCGGCGAAACTGTGCAATCGGCAGTTGAAGGAACGGAAATCACCGTTTCGGCAACGCCCACGGAAGACTACAGGTTCAAGAATTGGACTGAAAACGGCGAGGTGGCATCCACTGAAAACCCATACACCTTTACCTTGACTGCCGACCGCAACCTTGTGGCCAACTTCTATAAGCCATACGATTTCTCCGCCATTTGCGAAACCGGCCAGACCCTCTATTACAGAATCATCGATGCAGAGCAGCATTGGGTGAGCATTGTGGCACCGAATAGCGACAACTATTTGGAATGTTACGATGGTTACACCAGACCTGCAGGGAATATCAGCCTGCCCGCAACCGTCAGCCACAATGAAATAAGCTACACTGTGAAGGCTATCGGCGACTGTGCCTTTTACTCTTGTTCAGGCTTAACCGGCTTGCTCACCATTCCAAATTCCGTGACAAACATTGGAGAAGGGGCTTTTGAAGGCTGTTCAGGCTTCACTGGCTCGCTCACCATTCCAAATTCCGTGACAAACATTGGAGAAGCGGCTTTTTGGAACTGTTCAGGCTTCAATGGCTCACTCACCATCGGCAGTTCCGTGACAAACATTGGAAAAGAGGCTTTTGCATGGTGTCAAGGCTTCACTGGCTCCCTCACCATTCCAAATTCCGTGACAAACATTGGAAGAAGGGCTTTTTATCATTGTTCAGGTCTCAACGGCTCGCTCACCATCGGCTGTTCCGTGACAAGCATTGAGCAATATGCTTTTTATGGATGCTCTTTCACCAACATCATTTCCAAAGCCCAAACCGCACCAAGCCTGGCTTCAATAATCCCAGATGCCTCAAACAAGGTTTACATTCCGATAAACACAACGAATTTATACGAAAGCGCTTGGAGTGGACACAACTACATTTTCATTGAATACAACCATGAAGACTACCACTTCAACGGCACGGGCAGCGAATGGAACACCGCCGCCAACTGGGAGGAAAACGAAGTGCCTTTCATGCCGTGCCACAATGTTTTCGTCAACGCCGACTGCATCTTCGATGCCACAGGCGACAATGCCGCCCTACATTCCGTGAATGTTGCCGCAGGCAAGACGCTCACCATTCCCGAAGGCTACACCTTAACGACAAGCCTTATCACCCTTGAAAACGGTGCGCAACTTATTAACAACGGAACGATTGCCTGCAACGACCTCACCGTGAAAAAAGACATTGAAGGCTATGGCACAGATGGTGGCAACTGGTATCTGGTTTCCTCACCGGTGGCTGCTACATTCATTCCAGAGGGAACGAAAGCCAACCCAGCCGAAGACTACGACCTCTACCGCTTCAGCCAGACAGGCGACAGCCAAGGCCGCGAATGGCTCAACTACAAGGCCGAATCATTCGGCATCGAGAACCAAAGCGGCTATCTCTATGCCAACAAGAACAACACGACGATTGTTTTCCGTGGAGGTTTTGCCGACACCGACACCAAGACATTGACATACGATGCAAATGCTGACTTTGCTGGTTTCAACTTGGTGGGCAACCCTTATCCTTGCAATGCCTACCTTGCCAACGGCAGAAGCTTCTACCGCATGAATGAAAACGGCACGGAAATCATTGTGGATAATTTAAACTCTGTTATTGCACCATGCGAAGGCGTGTTCGTGCAGGCTCAAGGCACAGGCGAAAGCATCACTTTCACCACTTCAACCACACGCAACCTGCCAGCAGCAAGCGTCGCACTCACCCTCAGCCAGAGCCGTAGTGCCGCCGCCATCGACCGCGCCATAGTGCGCCTCGGCGAAGGCGATGTCCTCGGCAAACTGATGCTCAATGCTGATGGCACACGTCTCTACATTCCGCAGGATGGAAAGGATTTTGCTGTCGTTTCGACAAGCTCAACGAGCGGTGAAATGCCGCTTAACTTCAAGGCAGCTAAGAATGGCAGCTATACCATCACGGTCAACACCGAAAACGTGGACTTGAATTATCTGCATCTGGTTGATAACCTGACGGGTAACGATGTGAATTTGATGTGTTCGGAAGAAGACGTTGCACGCAACGCCTCTACATACACTTTTGATGCCAAGACTGACGACTACGCTTCGCGTTTCAAACTCGTCTTTGGCGTTAAGGATGCCGTTTCGACAGGCTCAGCGGGCAATTTCGCCTTCATCAGCAACGGTGAAATCATCGTCAGCAACGAAGGCCGCGCCAACCTGCAAGTCATCGACGTGCTGGGACGCATCATCAGCAGCGAGGAAATCAACGGCGAATGTCGCATCAGCACCAACGGTATGACTGCCGGCTTGTATATCCTTAACCTCAACGGCACGACGCAGAAGATTGTTGTTAAGTGAGGAGTGAGGAATTAGGAGTTATGGGGATTCAGTAAAATCATTAAACACGCAATAAAAATGAAAAAGTTAGTATTGACGATAGTAATCGTCCTCGGGATGACAATCGGTGCATCGGCACAGTATTTTGGCGACGACGGCCAGCCTAACGGCGGCGGTCTCTTTGGCCGTGGCGAAACCCGCGATGCTGACAACGGCGGCAGCGTGAGCACTCCGCTTTTGCCCGGACACGGCCTGAACACCAATCAGGATGCCGCACCTCTTGGTAGCGGCGCCCTGCTGCTCATCGGCTTCGGCGCAGCCTACGCCATGAGCAAGAGAAGCAAGAAGTGAATTTATTGATTTATTTGTATTAAGAGAAAAGCCTTGGCTGAATGGTCAGGGATTTTTCGATTATTGGTGCTGGCTGAATCAAAATAGAACTAGTAAGTAATTGTTCAAAATAAAACTGCACAATGAACTTTCAGAGGTTCCGAAATCAAAATATATTCCCGTATTTGCTGACAAAACAAATATTTTATACTTTTGCACAAATCAAATTATCTCTCATTTTCTATGAAAAAATTCATGCTTTTCATGATGCTTGGCATCAGCACAATCGTTTGTGCACAAACGGTTGACAACGTGACGGAAATCCGTTTGCAACCTGGAGAAAACACTTCGTGGCGTCCATACGAGTCGTGCAAGGAGTTGCGTTTCAGCACTTCCGGCTCAAATGTGATTAAGACCATGCCGAAGGCTGATGGCCGCGTTACAATCACGGCTTTGAACTGTGGAACGGCTACAATTACTGCAAAATGTGGCGAAGAGTCGGTGAAGGCAAAGGTCATTGTGGCCGAAATCAAGCCTGAAGATACGATGAAATTCAGCTTTGAACGTCCTGTGGCAAAACCATTCACGGGCACTTACAAGTTCAATCCGCCAACCGACCATTTCTTCATCAGCTATACCGACCCGTTGGGCAAGTCGACTGAGACACGCGTAAAAATCGGTGACGAAGAGTCGTATCACGATGGAAAAGGCGTTGATTGTTACTGGAATGTGAAGACGGGCGAAAATTTCCATTATGATTTGGATAAAGGCTGGCAGCCGGATGTGAAATTCGATTTTGAGCCTTTGTCATCTGAATTTTTCCCACTGAACGCTTTCAATGTCGAAGTGCCTGCTGATTCCATTGCCAATTGTTATCTCGGTGAAGAAGAATATCTTGGCATCAATTGCTGGGTGTTTTTCACGCAGAAACCTGATGGCAGCATCGTGAAATTCTGGGTCGACCCGGCCAATGGCTGCACGTTGAAACGTCAGGTGAACAGCGATGAGCCGTGTGTCGTGAAGATGTATACGCTCAACTATACCAAGTGGGAGTTTGGCCCACGCAAAAAGTCACATAAAGATATTACGCGATAAATGAAATTTCATATCTTTGCAAGTCGAATTTTAGTAACACATAATACATAATTCAAATGGAAAACATCGAATTAAAAAAGACTCCTTACAACCAGATTCACCACGACTTGGGCGCCAAGATGGCTGAATTTGCTGGTTACGACATGCCTATTCAATACTCAGGCTTGGTTGAAGAACACAACAATGTCCGCAACAATGTCGGCGTGTTTGATGTCTCTCACATGGGCGAATTCCGTGCAAAAGGCCCTATGGCTAAGCAGTTTATGCAATATTGCACCGTGAATGATGTCGCTGCTTTGGAAGACGGTAAGGTTCAGTACACCTGCCTGCCAAACGGCAAGGGTGGCATTGTTGACGATATGCTGGTTTACCGCATTGCTGACGACCATTATTTCATGGTTCCGAATGCTGCCAACATCGACAAAGACTGGAATTGGATGAGCCAGATTGCCGCCAAGTTCGGCATGAAGCTCGGTGAAGACTTCAAGAACGAAAGCGAAGAATGGGCACAGCTCGCCGTTCAGGGTCCTAACGCCCTGAAAGCCATGCAGAAACTCACAACTGCCAATGTCGTTGACATGGAATACTATACTTTCCAAATCATTACTTTCGCTGGCATTGAAAACGTGATTTTCTCGACAACAGGTTACACTGGTGCCGGTGGTTGCGAAATCTATATCCCGGTTGCTCATGCAATCGAAGTGTGGAATGCTGTTTTTGAGGCTGGTAAGGAATTCGGCATCATGCCTGCTGGCTTGGGCTGCCGCGATACCCTCCGCCTCGAAAAGGGTTTCTGCCTCTATGGTCACGAAATCGACGACACCATCAGCCCAATCGAAGCTGGTCTGGGTTGGATCACCAAGTTCGTCGATGGTAACGATTTCATCAACCGCGAAATCTTTGCTGCTCAGAAGGCCAATGGCGTGAGCCAGAAGATTGTCGGTTTTGAAATGATTGACCGTGGTATTCCGCGTAATGGTTACGAAGTGTGCGATGCCGAAGGCAATGTCATCGGCATGGTGCGTTCCGGTAGCCCTTCACCTTCAACAGGCAAGAACATCGGTACTGCCTTGGTTTGCAAGGCTTTCAGCAAGAAAGACACTGAAATCTACATCAAGGTCCGTAACAAACTCCTCAAGGCTATCGTGGTTAAAATGCCATTCTTAGCATAATAGTAATAGTTTTTTTCATAATTTTTGGTTTTTGGCCTGACTGCTTGCAGCCGGGCCTTTTTTAATGCTGCCTTTTTGAATCCGATGATTTGTCGGTTATAAAATTCAATAAGACAAGTTGGTCTGTAGTGCCCTTTTGGCAATAAGACAAAATAGTTTTTGTATACACATTGGCGTTCTGGAATAGCTTTCTCCCATAAAAGGAAAAATTTCCTACTTTTGCGTCGCAAAAAATCCAGTCATGCAATATTTAGGTGAAATCTTATCCTTATCAGTGGCTTTGTCGTGGACGGCAACGGCTTTGTTTGCCGATGTTGCGAGCAAAAGGTTGGGCGCATTGCCACTCAATCTGATAAGGATGGTGCTGTCACTCATTATGTTAAGCATCGTGCTATGGGTGGCGACGGGAAGCCCATATCCTGTCTTTGCTAACGGTTCGGCATGGCTGTGGCTTGCCTTGTCGGGACTTGTCGGCTATGTCTTCGGCGATTATTGCCTGTTCAATTCCTATATCGTTTTCGGCTCGCGTTTCGGACAACTGTTTATGACTTTGGCACCGCCTATGGCTGGTATTACGGGCTGGCTGTTGCTGGGCGAATCGATGTCGTGGCGCTCATGGCTTGCCATGTTTGTCACGCTTTTCGGCATCGGCTTTTCCATTATGGTGCGCAGCGGAAAGAGCCTGAAACTGAAACTGCCCTTGAAAGGTGTGCTTTTCGGTATCGGTGCCGGCATGGGACAGGGTATCGGTTTGGTGCTGAGTAAGATAGGATTGAACCATTATGCGGAATCCATGCCAGCCGATGCACCTCAACGGGTTGTTGACATGATGCCTTTTGCTGGAACATACATCCGTGCCATCGCTGGCCTGATAGGTTTCTTCCTGATTTTGGCTTGCCGGAAATCGTTGGGGCAAGTGGGAGAGGCTCTGCACGACCGTCGCGGCATGACTTTCGCCACCTTGACGACTTTTTTCGGTCCGTTCATCGGTGTTTCGCTTTCGTTGATGGCAGTGCGTTACACCCATGCGGGCATTGCTTCAACCCTCATGGCCCTGACGCCAGTGCTGATTATTTTGCCATACGCGCTTATCAATCATCAGAAAGTCACGGTGCGCGAGGTGATTGGAACGTTGATAACCATTTTGGGCGTGGCTTTGTTTTTCTTGTTGTAAGACATGAAAAAAGCCGCTTTTCAGCGGCTTTTTGATTATTTCTGAGGAAATGGTTTCTCAAACACGGCAGGGAAGGGCGTCTCAAATTCCAAATCCTTTCCCGTCACGGGATGATGAAAACAGATTTTGTAGGCGTGGAGGCAAAGACGGCCTAACGAATTGTCGCCGTTGCCGTATTTTGGGTCGCCGACAACGGGATGACCGATGTCCTGCATGTGAACGCGGATTTGGTTCTTGCGGCCTGTCTCCAGACGACATTCCACCAAGGAATAGCGTTTGTTGCTGATCAGCGTTTCGTAGTAGGTTTCGGCATATTTTCCTCCGTTATCCGTTGGACTTGAATAAGTTATGAAAGCCTTGTTGTCCTTCAGCCAGGAAGCTATTTTACCATCGCGTTTTTCCATTTCTCCGCTGACCACGCAAACATAACGGCGGTCGTAAACGGTTTCTTTCCAGTCTTCTTCAAACATCAGTGCGACTTTCTTGTCCTTTGCGAAAAGCATAAGGCCGGAAGTGTCGCGGTCGAGGCGATGGATTGTGTGGGCACGGCAGCGTTGCTGCGTGGCGATAAAATACTGATTCAGTATGCTTTGTGCTGTTTCTTGCTCGGGTGTCGGACTGTTTGTCAGCAGACCTTCCTTTTTGTCGATGACGAGAAGATATTTGTCCTCGTAAACGATTTTGAGCCATTGGCTATGGAAACGTTCCTTTGCCGTCGGCTTGCCGATTTCGACCACCATCCCGGGTTGTAAGGCAAAATCGAATTGCGATGTGCGCTCGTCGTTGACCGAAACAATCTTGTTCGCCAGCATACGCTTTACCTTGCTGCGGCTGATGCCGTCGAGTTTCTTCATCAGGAATTCCATCAATGGGGCAGGTTCCGTGACGTTGAATTTCAACGGATTCTTCTGTGAATGAGGCGTTTTTTTGTTGTCGCTTTTCATTATTTCGGAATTTATTCAACTGTATATTCCGCAGTCATGGTCATGGTCATAGGCATTCTCACGCCCTGTTCTTCAATCGTCATGGAAGAGTTTGTCTTGTTCGTTATCTTCGTGGCAATACCACTGGCGCGGTTGATGATAACGGTGCCTTCGCCACTCATGCTCATATCCATTGCCATTGATTCGCTGCCGCCTTTCATGGTTGTGGTTTGTGTCAGTGTGACAGCCTTTTTCGTGATTTCCGTCACCGTGAAAGTATTGACGACGTTCATGTCAATATTGCTGATACTCATTGTGGTATCTTGTGTCCATTGGCTTCCTACATGAACAGGTTCTTCCGGAAAAGGAATGATGATGCCTGCTTGGGAATTTATGCTTGAAGCGATTTCTTCCGATTGAATAAGTTCGCCGCGATTGTTGTAAATGCTAGTGAATTTTTTGCCAATGATCTTGTCGATTTCACCGGTCTGACCAGCCAGCATCGGGCTGTTGTTTTCGGGATGTTCGGAATCGTAAGTGAGTTTCATGCCCATTTGGGTCATGGTCAGTTTGAAAGCTTCGATGGTTGATAAAGCGGTGATGTTTTCGCCATTAACTTCTTCAATGCTAATGCTTTGTCGCATTTCAACGGTTTGAGGCATACTCACATTCATGCCTTGGGCATTGATGGCCATCAACTGGTTTGTCTTGCCTTTCATGCTAAAGGTTTGACCTTTTTTCACATTGACGCGGAGGACGACGCTGTCGTTACCTGTGGTAAATGACATTGCGATGAATCCTATGAAAACCAATAGGATAGGTAAGGCGATTTTGAAATTTCTTTTCATGATATAATGTATTTGATTGTTAATGTTTGCATTAGAACGGAACATCATTGTTTGCCGATGGATTCGGACTTAATCCGAAATCGTTGTTACTTGGGAAATTATCGTCATTGAATGAGGAACTTACAACGCGCGTTGCTTGTTGCATTTCAAATCCCGGATTGGCGCCCAATTGACCGTAGTTGCTTTCGCTGTTAGCCTGAAATTCCTCAAAACGAGCGTATTGGCCGACGAATTTCAGTTCAACTTCGCCCAATTTACCGTTACGGTGCTTGGCAATGTCGATGATGGTGTAGCCTTTAGGTTTGCCTTCGTCTTCAACGCCTTCCTTGTAATATTCAGGACGATAGATGAACATAACCATATCGGCATCCTGCTCGATAGCGCCCGATTCGCGCAAGTCGGAAAGGATAGGCTTCTTTGAGCCAGGACGCTGCTCGACGCTACGGCTCAATTGCGACAGAGCGAGAACTGGAATCTCCAATTCCTTGGCCAGACTCTTTAACGATCTTGAAATGGTACTGATTTCCTGTTCACGGTTGCCTTTGTTTTCACCTTTTGTGGTCATAAGTTGCAGGTAGTCAATGAAAACCATCTGAATTTTGTGCTGTTGTTTCAGTCGGCGGCATTTGGCTCTCAGTTCAAAAATCGACAGCTGAGGCGTATCATCTATGAAGATTGGCGCATCGGTCAGTGGCGTGACTTTGGTGTTCAGTTGCTGCCACTCGTATTCCATCAAATCGCCCGAACGGAGTTTGTCGGCGGTGAGTGAAGTCTCAGTTGAAATAAGACGCGTAACCAGCTGAACTGACGACATTTCCAAAGAGAAGAAAGCAATCGGGCGGTGGAAATCGACGGCGGCATTGCGGGCCAGATTCAAGGCAAAAGCGGTTTTACCCATACTTGGACGGGCGGCCAAAATAATCAGGTCGGATTTCTGCCAGCCTTGCGTGATGCGGTCCAATTCGGTGTAGCCCGAAGGCACGCCACGCAGCTTGTTGTCGGCATCTTTCGCGTTCTTGATTTCCTTGATGGCCTTGCTGACCAAATCCTGCATGGAGTCGTAACTGCGGCGCAGGTTGTTCTCGCCGATTTGGAAAAGGTTGTTTTCGGCTTTGTCCAATAAATCGAACACGTCCGTAGTGTCTTCAAAAGCATCGTGAATCATCTCGGAAGAAATCTTAATCAGCTCACGCTGAATGTGTTTCTGCATGATGATACGGGCATGGTATTCGATATTGGCCGCCGAAACAACGCGGTTGGTCAGTTTCGAGATGTAATAGGCACCGCCGACCATTTCCAGTTCGCCGCTCATTTTCAGCGCATTGGTGACGGTGAGAATATCAATCGGTTCCGATTTGCCGAACAAATCCTTGATGGCCTTAAAAATCTTCTGGTGTGGTTCCTTGTAAAACGCTTCTGGCGTCAAAATATCGATGACGGCATTCACGGCTTCCTTTTCAAGCATCAAAGCACCCAACACAACTTCTTCAAGATCAGTTGCTTGCGGTGGTATTCTCCCTTGGTTGTTAAGCAATTGCTCGGGAGTCATTAAAGTCCTTTTGGTCATCTCGCCAAAAGGTTTGCGTGTCGTATCAGTGGGCATTTCCATTTTTTTTGTCAGGCTGCAAAAATACGAATAAAAACCGACCTCGCTTTTGCGGATTGGGGGAAGTTTTCAACTATTTGAAAAAATGTTGATATGTTTTTGCAACTATCACGTTTTCAGTGATTAAGTCTTCTTTTGCCTGTTGATAACTTATCAAGTCGTTGCTGAGGGCTTCCATGATGATTCGGCTGTGTTCAAACAGTTTTTCTTCTGCAAACAAAGCCTCGGCAACATGTTGCAAGCTGAATCCTGCCTTAATTGAAGGGTGGTAGAAATGGCTTTGCTGCAAGACATCGAAAAGGTTGAAGATGCGGTAGCCGATATCCTTATTCTGAATGATTTCGTGACGCAACAAAACCGTTGATAGGTTTTGCGGCGTGAAACAGACAATCTGCTCGTAATGCGAAAGTTTATCAATCAGAATATCAATGGATTCGCGCCATTTTGAATGGTCTTCGAAACAATTCCAGAAGAAGCTGCCGCCATTTTCGTTTTCGCCTTGCAAGGCAAATGCCAGAATCATTTCCTGATAAGGTTTTGTGCCATCGATTTCAGGCACGGCGGGACGGTATAGAAGCAGATTCAGGAAGGCAATTGAACGTGGTTTCGGTTTGGGAGAAAGCGAGAAAAGTGTCTTGAAATCAATGTAATAGGTGCCGTTTTGCAAGGCTTCAATCTGATGCGTTTCCAAGGAATCGGGTTCCAATTGTGCAAGCAGTTTCTGATTGGAGTTCGTTCCGCTGAAATAGAGCGAAAAAAGCTGCTCATCACCGATGGCGTTAGTGTAAAGGAAACTGTCTTTCGGAATGAGTTTCCAGCAATGCCCGAGAAAATCGCAAGTGTAAGGATTGTGGCATTGCGTGCCGATATTAATTATAGGAGCATGAGGGAGTGCCACCACGTTTTTCAGCCTTTCAACATTTTTTGCGACATAGTTCTCACGTTCCTTTACAAAATCAATAACTGATTCTAATTTAAATAGTTGTTTAACATCAATTGAACCTTTTCTTTCATAGTCACCATTGATATACATCAGCTTGAAATCGCTGAGCGGAACCTTACAGCCGTGCAAAACGTAGTATTGCAGCGCGGCATCATTATAATAGGTGTCGCTGAGCGCCATCGAACTTTTCACCTCGACGGCAAGCCATTTGTCGCCATCACGCACAAGCATATCCAACATAATGAGCGTATCATTATATTGAAATACAGCCTCATACATGACGTTAATTTCAGTATTGCTTAAATTATCCCAAGTCTCTTGGATTTTCTTTGGAAATTGCGAAGGCGATGCCGGACTCATGTCGATTCCGCCTGGAAAATATTCGTGGGCCATGATGCCTACATCAGTGCCGCGCTGAAACTTGGCACGTTGCTCGATGCTGAGTTTGTCGCGCAAATAAGGATGCTTTTTCTGCATGTAGAGCGCTTTTTCGCATTGCAATCCCTTGATATATGTTGATTTAGAAAGTATGTGCATTTTTGGAGTGAAAAGTTGAAAGTGAAAAGTCGGAAGTGAAAAGTTGAAAGTTTATTGTTTGCCTCCTGCTGTCTTAATAGATGCTGTTAAGAGTGCTATGACTTCTTTTAGAGGTTCATTCATCATCGTAAATTCCTGATATGTAATGATGTTCGTCTCCACAAATAATTCAAGCCAAAATTGAGTTTCGTCAGCCTCTTTTAGGGCAATACTGAGTTTATGAATGAAATCGGGTTTGCTTTGGGCATTTTTGCTTTCTCTGGTATTGGCACCAATACTTGTACCACTTCGGAGAATTTGGTCGCCTAAAGTATACTCTTTTCTTGGAATCATAATATCCTTATAAAATCTCACGATTTTTACCGCAAAAGCCTTGCTTTTATCTTGTAATGGACTTTGTCCCATATTTTTATATTTTTGAGTAGTACTACTTTGATTTATGATTAGTTTTCCACTTAAAAACTTCCCACTTTCCACTTCAAAGTCCGTGTTCGGCCAAAGTTTTCCACTGAAAAACTTCCCACTTTCCACTTTATTCAGCAATAATCAATCTTGTCTTCTGCAATCAATGGCAAATAGTTGTAGCGGCGCATGAGTTGTGCGACGGCGAGAACGTCTTTCTGACAATAGGTGCGGATGCGTTCCAAATCGTTTTCCTGCCAATACACGCGACCGACCTCACTGCCGTTGATGTCGTCTTTCGGTGTCGGAATGTCGAGGATGGCGCAAAGCAAGTCCAAGGAAGTCATGGCTTTATAGTCGCCGAATTTCCAAAGTTCCATGGTGTCGATGAAGTTGGTCTCCCAAGGTTTCTTGCCGGCCACTTGCAGGGCGCGCGGAACGACTACGCCGTTGACAATCATTCGTCTGGCGATGTAAGGGAAATCGAATTCCTTGCCGTTGTGGGCGCAAAGCTGCGATTCGGGGAAGTCGTAGAAACGGTTCAGCAGGTTGGCGAATTCAATCAGCAAGGTTTTCTCGTCGTGGCTGTAGAACGATTTCAGACGGAAGCGGTCGCCGTTGAAGAAACCGACTGATATACAGATGATTTTTCCAAATTCGGCATAAATGCCGGCGCGTTCATACATTTCGGCAGGCGTGGTTTCTTCGCCGGGTTTCAGCAGGTGGGTGGTCTTTTTGTCCCAAAGTTTCTGCATTCTTTCGCTCAGGTCTTCGTAACTTTTTTGTTGCGAAACGGTCTCAATGTCAAGGAATAGGATTTTTGAAAAGTCAATCATAGTGGTTAGTTTTAATTGTCGGGGTCAAAATTAAGCAAAAGGATGGAACGATGGAAATTTATTCTTAATTTTGCCCAATAAAATTCTTCATTATGATTAAAAGGCATTACATCTTATTGACATTCATTGTTTTGACAATGTTTTCGTCTTGCAAATTGGATTATATTAAATACATCAAGCATCAAAAGGATATTCATACGGATAATGACGGTTTTTCGTGCGATGCTAACAAACCTGATACGGTTCCGTTTGTCCTCAGTAGCGGCAAAATCCTATTTGAAGCTGAAATTGATGGCAAAAAGGACACTGTGCAGTTCGACACTGGCTGCACAATAGCTATGGTAGAAACGGTTTCGGAGTCGCAACGTCCTGATGTCGAGTTCTTTCAGGTGCCTGTATATACGGTGAATCGCTCAAAATTGGAAATGGCGACCGTGCCGGTCAAGTATTCGTTTGCTAATTGCGAAATTCAATATACACGTTCAATTGTCTTGATGAACGATGTTCCTTATTGCGATAAAGAACTCAGTTTCAAGGATATGTATCCTATTGTCGGAACGTATGGCCTATTCTGGAGACGTTTAAAATTGGATTTTACAAACAGATATTTAAGAATTATCTGTCATCATCAGGATTCTATTGATTTGACTGGTTATCAAGAAGTAAAGTGTAAATATATGTTGCTTTCAAACGCTTTGAAAATCTATCTGACCATTGATGGCGAGGAACATGAATGTCTTTTCGATACGGGGAACGAATCGGGATTCATTATTTTAAAGGACAAAAAACGTATCAAGGGAAACCGTCAAGATGACCTTCAATATGAAGGTTCTTTTGCCAAGTTTCTTTCGGGCATTACTGATTCCCAGCGGTTTTGCACGAAACTTGGGGAAGAAGTCTCAATGGGAGATTATCAATGCAAGGATAATGTGATGTATGTGCCTGATATGTCTTTCGATAATGTCGGCATTGGTTTCATTTCGCGTTTCGACTGGGTGTTGGATCCATACCACGACAAGGCTTATTTCAAACCCCGCAATATCGATGTTGAGCCGCGCAATATTTATCCTTATACATTAACTACGATTAGTGGTGAAATAAAAATTCTAAGCCGTTGCCTTTCAATGAATCCGAGATTTGAGGTTGGCGATGTCATTAAATCCGTTGACGGTGAGGAAATTACCGAGGAAAACATTTGCCATTATTACGAATTGCTGAGACAGACGAAAGACTGGTCGGCATTTGATATTCAGGTGAAAAAATGAATGTTTCAAGAATAATAATTATGATTAGAAAACCTATTCTGTATTTTGCATTCGTGGCGTTGATGGCTTTTCCATCTTGCCAATCTGGTAATTTCGAATACTTTAAACAGGCGTTTAAGTTATCAAAACAAAACCGTCTTTCTATCCGCGTTTCACACGATTCTGTTGCTTTCGTATTGAAAGACAATAAGTTGCTTTTTGAAGCGGATGTCAATGGCGAGAAAGACACGGTTCAACTTGATTTAGGCTATAACGCACCTATGGGGAAACTCGTTTCATCAACCGAAAGACCTGATTTGCAGTACAATGAAGCAACCGTAACAACGCTCGAAAAATCCAAGTTGCACATGGCTCTGGATACGGTGAATTACGCTTTTGGGAATTTTACGGCACATGCTTATTGTAATTTCATTCAGGTTGATAGTATTATTCCGTATTGCGACGCGGAACCTGGTTTTGATTATCCATTGGTTGGTTCGTTTGGCTTGCTTAAAAGCTATCACTATCTTGGCTTCAATTTCACTGATAATGTTATGGTTATGGATCAAGTTTTTGAAAAAGACATTGACTTGACTGGCTATCAGGAGGTAAAATGTAAGTTCAAGATGATAAGTCTGCTTTTCATTACTTTGAATGTTGACGGCAAAGAGCATAATTGCGTTTTTGATACGGGAAACTCTGGCGGTATTGTTTTGAAAGATAAAAAGCGCGTGGATGAGAATCGTGAGACTGATGTTCCGTTTGATGGGGCATACGCTATTGCGGCATCTGGTCCTACGGAAAAGACTGTCTTCTGCTATGCACCGAATGAAAATATAACTATGGATTCGTATTCGTGTGAGGCCGATGTGCTCTATGTGCCTGATATTGATATGGATAATGTTGGTATGAAATTCATTTCGCGTTTCGACTGGATTATCAGTCCGAGTTTCGATAAAGTCTATTTCCGCCCGCGTAATGTTAAAGAGGAACCATTTGAGATTCATCCATATAAAATCACAACAGCCAATGGACGGATTTCCATCTTGAGGCGTTGCCTTTCCATGAATCCGGAATTCAATGTCGGCGACATCATCAAATCAGTTAATGGGGAGGAAATTACCGAGGAAAACATCTGCCATTATTACGAATTGCTGAAAGAGGCAAAAGACTGGTCGGCATTTGATATTCAGGTGAAATGATTGACACTTCAAAAGCCATATTGACCGAAGAAAACACCCACATTGTTGACTCTTGCGAGGTCAAAAGCAAGGAGGGAATGGCTGACTATCTGATGCGATTGCGCGAAAACGCATCCGAAGAAATGGCTGTCAATCAACGGAGCATGGAGTCGTTGGTGGCCGAATGGCGCGCCCACAACTTTTTCTATGGACTTCATGTCTTCCGTAGCCGCACCCACGATGTCGATTTTGAACGGCACCAAAGCTGGTGGCGCGAGGCGTTTTGCCGTGTGGTGAGTTTCTTTTATTTTTGGTGAATATGGTGTGTAGAGACGTAGCTTGCTATGTCTCTACTGCAATTATCTGAGCTGGAAGTTGACAGGAAGTATGTAACTCACCCTGACTTTTTTTCCGTCTTTTTCCCCGGGCTTCCATTTCGGCATTGCTTTCACAACCCTGTAGGCTTCCTGGTCGCAACTTGATCCTATGCCTTTTAGAATCCCGACATTGGAAATGCTTCCGTCTGGTTCGACTACGAAAGTAACAAATACGCGCCCCGAAATGCCTTTTTGCCGTGCTATATCAGGGTATCTGACATTCATTGCTATGTATTCAAGCAACTTCATTTCACCACCGGGAAATTCGGGCATCATGTCTGCTTCAGAGTTTTTTCTGTTGGTTTTGTCATACTTATAGATTAGTTCAGGAAGGCGGTTGGTCTCGATAAACAAGGAATCGTAATGGGCGACGAGTTTCTTGTAAGTTTCATTTTCGCGGATCGGGTCGAGGTCGGAATCGGTCTTCATTTCGTTCATCTTCAATAAACCGTTTTTGAAAGCATCCTCAAGGAACGCAACGGCCTTGTTTTCGTCTCCGAGGCGTGCATATATACAGGCGGCATTGTAGAGCGCGATTTTGTCATTCGGATTTTTAATGAGCATGTCGTTCAGCATCTGTTCTGCTTTTTCAGTCTCGCCGAGGTGCAGATAGGCAAACATCAAGGAGGTGGAAGTGGCTTTTCCATTCTCAAGTTCAACGACTTTTTCAAAATCAGCCTTGGCAGCATCGATTTGTCCGTATTTTTGGCAAATTACTCCTCGCCCGAAATAGGCATCGGCCATGTCGGGATTCATCGAGATTGCTTTGGTGAAATGGTTTAAGGCTTTCCCATATTGCTTGTTTCTTGATTCGTAATATCCTGAGTAATAGTAGGATTTTTCGTTGTTAGGCTCGGCTTTTATGAGACGCTCTGCATCTGAAGCGGCAGCTTGGAGGTGACCAAGTTGAAGGTTTATCTTTGCTTTTTGGAGTGTCAGGTTGAAATCTGTCGTGTCGTTTCTCCAACCGTTTTCAGCGTAATATTTTGCGGCCACAAAATTGTCCATTTCCAAATAACATTTTGACAACAAATAATAATATGTTTTGTCATCATTTTGACAAAGGAGTTTCCCGTATTTTTCGATTGCTTTTGTGTAATGTCCGGTGATTTCGTTAAAAATCCCTTGATAATAGCAAAGGGTAATGTCGTTGTGTGATTCAAATGTTGAGTCAACGATGTGATAAGCCGAATCCGCAATTATCCCGAATAGCAAATCTTTCGCCTTGCTGTTGTTTTTATCGATTATTAAAGCTGAGGCAATGTCGGCAGCTGCATTTTTGTATTGCCATTGCTGAATATAGGCATCCGCCCTATATGCGTATGCGTCAGGGCATTTCTTGTCGAATTGTTCTATCACATTGCCGTATTTTTCTATTGTTTTCGGAATGTCGCCTTTGGCAAGTTCGATGTGCCCGAGACCCAAAAGGCTTTGAACGTTTTCGCGGTCATAATGAAGAGCTTGGTTGAAATCTTTTTCCGCTGAATCGAAATCGTTCATTTTCAGATAAAGGTATCCTCTTCCTTCATAGCCGAGCGGGTCTTTGCGATTGGCTTCGAGAACTTTTGAAAACGAGCGAAAGGCTTCATCGTAGTCGCCTAATCCGGTTTGCGCTTTCCCTTCATAGTAATGAATGAGATTCTTGAAATATGAATCAGAGGCGGGAATTTTTCCGATGATAGTGTCGAAAATGCCCAATGCTTTGGCGTATTTCCCTTTGCTGCACTCAATTATGCCAAGGTAGGTCTGCGAATAGACGTTTTCAGGGTTTTCCTTTAGGTCGCGGTGAAAATACTCGAGCGAAATGTCATCTTTGTTTTGCTGGAATGCTTCGACTCCTAAACGGTAATAAAAGGTGTCGGGACGTTTTGCTTTTTGAGCGAAAGAATCGGTTGTCAATGCAAAAAATAGCGAAGCGCTAATAAGCAGGATTTTGTGAAAGTTCATCATAACTGTATTTGTTTAGTCTTGCAAATATAGTTTTTTGAACTGTTGATTCGACAAATTGCCGAATTTTTTGCGTGTTTATTATAAAAATGTAGAGACGTATCGCACTACGTCTCAACTGTTTTTTATCGTATCTGTCTAAAATCCAAATATTTTCCGCTGACTTCCAGTGCTTCGATTTTCATGTTTGTGACGAGCGAGTATGGGGTGCCTTCGCCGCAAAGTATGCAGAAATGGTCCAAATCCTTTTCTTCGCCTTCGGCGATGATGTGGACGCTCTCGTCGGCCCAGTCGTTTTCCACATAGCCGACAATGTTGTTGGCGGTGGCATAGCGGTACACATAGCGCCGGAATCCGACGTTGAAGACGCGCCCGTAAATCCGTATTTCGTAGGCTTTGGTCATAGCGCGAATTTCAATCCTGGCACATCTTTCAGGGCGGCGTAGGTCTGTTCCATTTGCTCGCGGCTCTCGATGTCGATGTTGTAGGCGTAACTGAGGTAATTGCCTTTTGCACTGGCTCTCACGTTGACGAAACTGAAGACGACCTTGCATTGCGTGAAGACTTTGGCAATGTTTTTCTTGGTCTCTTCAGTTGGAATTTCTGCACTGACAATCAGCTTGATGTCGAAGTTTTGCGGATATTGTATTTCTTCTTTTTGTGTCATTGTGTTCAATTTTGCTGCAAAAATAATGATTTTTGGAAGTGGAAAGTGCTAAAGTGGAAAGTCGATAGTTTTAAATTGGAGAGTTTTTTTGCACTTTTTGAACAATTTTGAACCTTTTTCAATAACAATCCATCACCAAAACACCTGTAAACCGTCACCAATTTAAATTCCAATCGCTTTCTTCGACATAAGTGTCATGGAAACGCCGCGTGCCAGCATGAAAAGCAGAAAAGCACACCACAGGCCGTGATTGCCAAAGGCAGGCATGAGGAAATACCATGCAGGCAGAAAGACAAAAACGGAGGCGATAATCATCGTGTTGCGGATGGATCGCGCCGCCGTGGCACCAATGTAGATGCCGTCCCAAATGAAAGCTGCAAAAGTGATGACTGGTATGATAATCATGTAGATATGATAAGGCCGAGCCTGTTCGATGACTCCCGCTTGGTCGGAGATGAGGCTGATGAAAGTGTCAGGGAAGAGCCAATATAATAAGGTAAAAGGCAAACTCAAGCAAAGACCCCATGTGAGAAGAAACCTTACGGTCTTTTTTAGCTGAACCTTGTCTTTTGCACCCGTGAATTTGCCGACAAGCGCTTCGCCAGCGTAGGCAAAACCATCGGTGAAATAGGAAAAGATATAGAAAAACTGCATCAGTATCATGTTGACAGCCAGCATATCATCGCCCAATTTGGCGGATTGATTGGTGAAGAAAGCAATGCTTAAAATCAGGAGAATGCTGCGAATCATGAAATCGGTGTTGACCTTGAAAAAGCGTTTCAGTTTGTCGGCCTGCAGCAAAACTTCTTTCTTAATGGGAATCAGATATTTACTGTATTTGGCGAAAAGAAAAACGAGGGCCGTGGCCAAACCGCAATATTGCGCAACGACCGTACCCAAGGCAACGCCTCTTACGCCCATGCCTAATTTGCTGACGCAGAATACGCTTGCAGCAATATTCACCACGTTGATGAGGATGGCGATAATCATCGGAACGGTGGTGTTCTGCATCCCTATAAACCATCCGTTGAAAGCATAAAGGCAGAGTACAGCGGGGGCAGCCCAAATCCTCACATAGAAATAATCGGCGGTGTAGCGCAGCACGTCATCGCTGCCGTTAAGCAATTTCATGCTGATCCATTCAATCGGGTTTTGTAGGCTGAGTACTATGACGGTGGCAATCAGCGCGATGCAAAGCGAGCGGTAGAGCGAATAGGAAATTTCCTGCTGGTCGCCGGCACCGAGCGATTGCGCGGTGAAGCCTGTGGTTCCCGCACGCATGAAACTGAAAATGGAGTACATCACGCTGAAAATAGTGCCGCCCAAACCGATGGCACCGATGTAGGCTACGGAGTCCAAATGCCCCATGAGCATCATGTCGACCAGACCTAACAGCGGAACGGTTATGTTGCTGATAATGTTGGGAATGGCAAGTCGTAGGATGGAAATATTTAAAGTGTCTTTTGATTCGTTCCTGGTTTTCATCTGCTTTAATTAAGAATTATCGTTAGGTAAGTAGTCAAAATTAAATTGCAATATGAATTGGTTGTCGGTTTTCAGTTATCGGTTATCAGTTGTCGGTTATCAGTTGTCGGTTATCGGTTATCAGTTAGTAAATTGTACAAATATTCTAAGCGTCCAAATGTCTAAATGTTCAAATGTCCAAGCGTCTAAATGTCCATACGTCCAAATGTCTAAATGTCCAAACGTCCAAACCAAGAAAAACTCTTATTCCGGCCTGACAAATTGTTCTCCAGTCTCTTCCGAAACTCTTTTTCTCCACGAATCGGGATAACCCACTTGCTGTGGACGGGCAGGATAACCGTAGCCGTTGCGCTTGAATTCGCCGTTTTCTTCTTGCTTGACGTTGCTGTCTAAATATTTCACCAAGAGATAGTTGTCGAGTTCTTTCCAACGGGCGACGGTGTTGTGTCCGGCTTTGTTTGAAAAATCGGTGAGGTAGGCGATGGCTTTTTCGGGGCTTTCGGTGTAAAGGTTCAAAGCCTCGTTGTCGGCATAATTTGTCTGTTCCTGATAGGTGCTTTCCAATGCGTTTTGCACGGCTTGAATGTCGCCGATGACGCGATTATAAAAGAGGTACTTGAAATGTGCCAGACGGTTGAAGACCCAGAAAGCGGCATTGTCGCTGTAGGTCAGCATGTCGCCGTTGCCTTGGCGGTATTCAACCGGCACTTCGCTGATGGAACAGTAGAATGGCGTGTAGACCGTCGAGTTGGTGTCGTCGACGCCGAACCAGATGATGCCGCCTATGGCGTTTGGCAACCAGCTGCGGCACTGAGCCACAAACGAAAAACCGGTCTGTTGCGTGACGGTGGTGCGCTCGTGGAAATATTTCCCTTCTTCATATTCCCAATAAAGCGGTGTCCAACGGTAAGGCGAACCGAAAGGCTCTGCACCCACATCCTGACTTTTATCTAAGGGCGTGCCTTGCAGGTAATTACGTTGGAAAGCCATCATGTCGCTGAGGCTGATTTTGCGGTTCGGCTTGACGTACAACGGCATACGGCCATGGGTGAGGTCTTTGCCTGTGGCATAATCCCAATATTGTTCCATATCGTCGCAAACCGTATTGAACATGGCCCAAACGCGCAAATCGCAAATGCGGGCTGCCGAAAAATCGACGGGAGCGTAGGCTGCCGAGAAATCGAAATCCTGGTCTTTGCCGTTGAAATAGCCGTGTTTGCGTGCTACGTCAATGATGTCGTGCTTGTAAATGACTTCCACTTCGGGATTGTCGAGTTTCTTCCAATCCTTGTCGGTGATGCTGGTTTTGCCATTGCGCAAGGTGAAGTTCGTGATGCGAGCAGCGTTGGCATGACCTGAAACATAGCCGTCAGGGATGCGGATGGCAACCCAAACGGCGCCACGGTCGGCATTGATGGTGTCGCCACTTTTTGTGATTTGCTCGGTGTAGCCTTTGGGCATCATTTCCATGTACCAGACCTCGTTGGCATCGCAGATGGAAAACGATTCGCCGTCGCTGCCATAGCCGTATTCTTCAACGAGGTCGGCCATGATGCGGATGGCGTGGCGGGCCGAGGTGGCGCGTTCCAAGGCAATGAACATCAGACTGCCGTAATCGACGATGCCGCGCGGGTCCATGAGTTCTTCGCGGCCACCGAATGTGGTTTCGCCGAGAGCGACTTGATTTTCGTTTATATAACCCACAACTTGATAAGTATGAGCAGGTTGTGCAACAGAACCACGTGGCTTGTTGGTGCCACGGTCATAGCATACGCGCATACTGCCGGTCGGCCAATCAGCGGCTGGCGTGTAATATAATTCTCCGTAACGGATATGTGAATCAGCGCAATAGCTGATGAAGGTTGAACCGTCGACGGAAGCGCCTTTGGTGATGAGAAAGTTGGTGCAAGCCAACAGCGGCTGCACGGTTGCGATGATGGCCAAAGCCAAAATAAGTCTGATGTGTTTCATTATGATGTGATATTTCTTGCAAAGATAAATAAAATCCGATTGAGCAAGTAAGGTGTAATGCTGTAAATCTTTTTTTTAAATAAGCAATTGGTCAAAGTTAAACTGTTATGTAACCATTCATATTATTAAGGACACTGGATTTCGAGACTGCGAGGCCTCGGGATGCCGGAATGCCTCGTAATCTCGCATTCCCGCGACCCCGATGCCTCGTTTTCAATATGTAAACTAATTTTGCTCATCTACTTATAAGAATTGGTTTTCGGTTATCGGTAGAGATGCTTCTTACAGAACTTATCCAGTGTTTTTGCACAATTAACATATCCACACAAAAAGTCGCATGAAGCAAACTTACATGAAAGGGAATTCATTCTTGGCGATAATCGGCTTGAAGTAAGCGTCGATAAGTCCTTGTTCAACAAGCTGTTTCGGTGTTCCTTCTTTTAGTGGCATATCGTGGCCGACAATCCACATTTTGTCGCAATATCGCAACAATAAATCCAAGTCGTGCGAACTGAAAAGTATGGTCTTATTATGTTCGTGCGACAATTTTACCATCAGGTTGATGAGTTCTAATTTGCTTGGGTAATCGAGGAAGGCGGCTGGCTCGTCCATGAAAATGAGTGGCGTGTCTTGCACAATGGATTTGGCTATCATCACCTTCTGTTTTTCGCCATCGCTGAGTGATATGAAATTCCTATCAATCAGATGCTTGATTCCTACGGTTTGAAGTGCTTCTTTAATTATTTTTTTATCCGTTTCGCCGAGTCGCGCCATAAGCCCAAGTTGGGGATAACGCCCTGCTGCAACAATGTCTGCAACCTTCAGAAAGAGGTCGTCGGGCTTCTCGGTGAGTACTAAACTGAACAATGAGGCATGCTCCGTGGCAGCGTACTCATTAAGGTCTTTTCCAAAGAGCGTGATACGCCCCCTAACAGGTTTAATGCTGCCGCACAAAGTCTTGAACAGCGTTGTTTTGCCAGCGCCGTTTGGCCCCGCTAAGGCCACGATGTCGCCTTCATTAAGGCTCACATTAATGTCGGGCAACAATGGTTTTCCTTTGTAGCCTATGCTCAGGTTTTCTGTGTGAAGCACTTCTTTCATGGGTGCAAAAGTAAGGTTTTATTTCATAGTCTTTGCCCAAAATAAAAAAGAAGAAGATGAAGGTCATTTGTTGAGCTGGTCGAATGGTGAAAATTTGAGAAAAATTTTACTTTTGTGTCACAAAACGGCCTTCTCAATCGTCTTATAGGTGTAAAAACTTCCAAGATGGAATCCGAATTTGAAAAGACATATCGAAACTTTTACCCGAAACTGTTCAGGATTGCGGCAAAACTGTTGCAGGATTCTGAGGGTGCAAAGGATGTCGTGCAGGATGTCTTCACCGCATATTATCATGCGTTGCAAGGCAAAAAATCCATCAACGAGGTGGAAAAATGGTTAGTCAGAAGCACTATTAATAAAGGTGTGGACTACAGGCGTAAAAACGCGAGACTCATTGTTATGGAAAACATGCAGACGGATGAAAATAGTTTTGCAAATATTATTGAAAATCAAAACGATGTGTCTGAAATCCTGAATGTTGTGGAGCATCTTGGCGAAAAGGAAAAGACAATGATTGTGCTTTACAGCGAGGGTTATTCCTATAAGGAAATCGCCGAAATTACGGGTAGGAATTTCAATTCGGTGGGAAAAACCTTGTCGAGAATCATGGAAAAGATTAAAAAGCAATTGCAATGAAACATCTTGATAACATATTGATACAGAAATACATTGATGGCGAATTGGCGGAAAAGGAAAGTCGGGCCATCGAATTGCACCTTGCAGATTGTGCTTCGTGCAGGCGGAAAGTTGATGAGCAGCGTGCGCTTTCCGAAAAGGTGAAGCAATCGTTGGAAAAATCGGTTCCTGCCGATGTTGAGATTCCGCCATTCGGCATAAAAAAGGAAATGGTTTCAAAAGACAGAGCCATTCACATTGCCATTATTTCGTCCTTGTCGGCGGCTTGCGCGGTCGCGCTTTTGTTCCTGATCATCAGTTTTTTCAATTCGCGCACAAAACCGATTGAGCCGTTTTATGACTATTACACGATTGAGGAATATGATGCCAACAAGCCGTTTTCGGAACAGGAACTCGCTTTGTATGAGATAAAATCACAGATTCAAGAACAATTATAAACTAAATTATTAAACATCATGAAAAAGTTATTTTTGATTATTGCGCTGGCATTTATTGCCTTCCATTTCGCTGATGCACAAGAGATTAAACTTGTTGCTGACAAAACATACGGTGTCGGAAACGATTGGGACAAGGTTTTCGACAGTTACTATGACAAGTTAGATGACTGTTTCAAAATTGGATTGCGGAAGCGTCTCGTTATGTATGATGATGGGAAAGCCATTGTCAGCCATGCCACAAGAAACAGGTATTCGGTGTTCGATGCAAATGGTAAATTCCTGAAAGACATCGTTATACATTTCGCCGACAAGAACAAGAAGCCTTATAATATCCAGAGGATAGGTGGAAGAATTGGCAACCTGTTCTATACGGAAGCCAACAATATGGGCGATATTTATTTCTTCGATGACAACGGATTGATTGTCAAGGAATTGAAAATAAAATACCAGTCCTCGGAAATGCTGACTTTGGATGACAGCCACATTGCCATTTACGGCGGTTGCGTTTGGTCCAATAAATATCGTCATCTGGTGTCGATTCTTAATGTCAATACGGGCAAGGACAAGATTGTTTGTGATGCATTTGAAGATCATGTCAAACTGCTAAAAGACAGGGATTATTATGTCGTTGCGGAAAGTGTCAGAAGGGGACGGGCTGCTGATTTGCATATTGCAACAATCAACGGGCAACTTGTGGTTTCCACACCGATTGACGGCTTAATTCGTTTCTATGATTTTAATGGTAACAAGATTTCCGAAAAGAAAGTGGATTGGCAGCCGACGGTGTTGTCGGTGGAAGAGCAGATGAAAATGCAGAGAGAAAAGATAAAAAGTTCGAAAGAAGAGGCTGTGCAAAACAAATCTGAGATGGAGACTTCGTATTATGAGAAATTTATCCCGTTATGTGAAGAAGGCCTGAAGCATATCACCAAACCAATTGATATGGGCTATTTTACGATTGCCATTCAAGGTGTTCAGGATAATATTCTGTATTTTCTGAATCCTTCGGAATCGGGCAAAAACCAGTGCCGTGCCTATTCGGTGAGCGAAGGAAAAACGGTTGGGCAATACACCTTCACGAGCGATGAATACGACCTTGCCATTACCAAAAACCGCTTTGTGTTTTACAACGGTTATCTTTATGGTATTCAAGAGCTTAAAGATTATGAAGGAATGCCGTTGCGATTGGTGCGGTTTGTGGTGAAATGAGTGAACTGGAATAATCCATGTTGAAATTCAAGGGCGTCAGAAATGATGCCCTTTGTATTATTAGCATTGAATTTTGTCAAGTGCATTGAAAACAGAAGTGGCAACTATACGTCCTAATTCAACGGGAACTGCATTGCCCAATTGCCGCATGGCTTCTGTCCAAGCTCCAGTGATTTGGTAGTCATCGGGAAAAGTCTGTATTCTTTTTGCTTCGGCGATAGAATAGTATCTAACGCTTCCATCCTCGAATCGAATCATGTTTTCTCCGCCTGGCACGCCGTGAGATCCAGCTTTGATGGTCTTTGATGGAGCATCAATATTGCTTCCCGTATGTCCCACATATTCTTTAGCTCCTGTCCGCAAAATATGATCACCGTTATTGTCAGGTTCCCCAAGGCCCATTAAAGCATCCCTTATGGTTTTCCATGGTAACAGTTCGGGTTGCCAAAAACCGTATTTGTTAATTAAAGATTGTTTTATTTCAAACGTATGTTGCTTGGGGAAATAATTTGGAATGCCGTGCTTTTGCCAGTATTCTTCAGTGACAAACATGTCCCATAATAATGAATCTTCGCAATGTGTGGGATGGGGAAACTTCCAATTGACATTCAAGTCATTCCGAAAACCAACAATGATTACTCTTTCTCGTTTTTGTGGAATGCCATAATCCGCTGCGTTTACGAGCTGATAAGTCACATCATATTTTAGTCCATGATATGAGTTGTTTTCATGAATTTGTTCCAATAAATGCAGGTTTTCTTGCCAATTTCGGGAAGTAAGGCTTGTTCCCGGATATGTAAGTTGCAAGATAATGAATTTAAAATATTCTGCGAAAGACTCCCTGAGCAGTCCTTTGACATTTTCAAAAATGAAAGCCTTTGGCATTAAGGTGCGGATTGCTTCAATGGCAGGTGGAAACATATCCCTTTCGTCATTATTGCCTTTTGCCTTTCCTCCAAGAGAGAAAGGTTGGCATGGAGGACCTCCGGCAATGACATCAACATCGTGGTAATTTTCAAAAGGGAAAGTCCTAATATCACCTTCAAACACACAGTCTTCATTGAAATTTGCGCGTAAAGACTTGCAGGCATCAGAATTCCATTCAATGAATGCCAGGTGATTTACACCAGCTATTTCCAATCCTTTTGCCAATCCGCCGGCTCCAGAAAAAATCTCAATGCTGTTCATTTGTGGGTTTCAAAGTATAGTTTTACTTTTGTTTCTACTTCATTTAAAGTTGAGCATTCTCCTAAACATTTATCTGCCCAATTACGACCTGGATGTAAAACATCCCAATCGGACTTTGCTTGATTGAATCTACCTTTTCCCGGAGTGTGATTGCCAAAACCATCAATTGTATGGTTCCAAATTGGTTCATAATATCTAATCAAAGCGGCTTCAACAGTACCTATCATGTCAGATGCGGCATCTTCTAAAATCATAAATCTGCATCTGAAATCTTCAATTGAAAGGTTTTGCGTGTCGCAAATGCTTCTATAATGATCTTTTAAGCGATGAAATAGCTCGTTGGATGCCTTGCTTGTTCTCGCTTGTCTCCAGCCTCTTGGAACTGCTTTCCCAACATAAATAGGTTGACTGAAACTTGTCCTGTTTTGATTGTAAAGTCCCTCATAATAAGGACTTTTTCCAATGTAATATAACGCATAAACGCCTGCTCCGATAAAATTTTTCGGGGGAGGCAAAAAATGTACAGGTGTACCGTTAAAGAACCGAATTGTGTCTTTAATAATCTCAGCAAACGCATCTGAATGAAAAACGTGTTTCGATCTGTCGAAGGTATTCTGCATACTTTATTAGGATTTTTTCGATTGTACAAAAGTATAAATATTTATCAAATTGTCAGATATTTTGTTTTTCTTTTTCCCATGTTTGGACAGACAGTGAAATAACTATTTTATTCCTCTCTGGTTCAGTGCGTTCTGGTATTTTACCGCATTGCGATTGTGTTCGGTCAAAGTCTTTGCGAAATTGTGATAGCCCGAAAAATCCTCTTTTGCGCAGAAATAGAAATAGTTGTGCTTTTCGGCGTTCAGCACGGCTTTGACTGCAGCAACGGAAGGAATGCAGATTGGACCGGGTGGCAGGCCTATATATTTATAGGTGTTGTATGGCGATTCTATTTCCTTGTGGACATTCAGCACACGCTTGATGCTGAAATCGCCGATGGCAAAAATCAGTGTCGGGTCGGCTTGCAGCAGCCAGTTGCTGTGCAGACGGTTCAGGTAGACGCCCGCAATGCGTGGCATTTCGTCGGTCTTGTTGGTTTCCTTGTCGACAATGGAGGCCAAAATGCTGACCTGAACAGGGGAGAGGCCTTGCTGTTTTGCGGCTTTTTTGCGTTCTTCGTTCCAGAACTTGTTGTATTCCTGCAACATGCGTGAAACGAATGATTCGGCATCAGTGTTCCAGTAAAACTCGTAAGTGTCGGGCAAAAACAGAGTTGGCAATGTGTATTCATTGAAACCTATTTGCTTGACGTACTCTGAGTTATGTAATAAATTTGAAATGGAAGCTGAATCGGCTTCAAGCTGTTTGCCGATTTTGCCAGCCAGCATATCCACGTTGCGCATGTAATTAAAGGTGACGTTGACAGGCGACTGCCAACCGCCGCGCAACATATTGGTGAGCTGGTTGTTGCTCATTCCTTGACGCACGATGTAACGACCCGGTTTAATGTTCTCTGGATATTTTTTTCTGTTAGCGACCCAACGGAAACTGTTTTCGCGTGCCAGAAGTCCTTGGCTGTTAAGCGTATCCATCACGGCATCGAAATCGGAACCTGTGGGAATATAGATTACGGCTTCCTCTTTTTCGCCAATATTTACGTTAGGTGAAAGCAAGGTCCGGTAAAACCAATATCCGAATGCTATACCGAAAATGAACAAAATACCAATGAATAACAGAATGATATTGCGCGTTTTATGACCTTTTGACTTGGTCTTGCTTTTTGTGGATTTTTCTTTTGCCATTATGCGTGTTTTGGATTTATGAGTTGAAATAAATATTCATCGATGAAGCCGTCGGGTGTTTTGAGCCATTGTTTTCGGCAGCCGCAAAGCTCGAAACCGAGGCTTTTGAAAAGATGCTGGCTTTCTTCGTTCAATGCATCGACTGAACAATGCACTTGCTTGAGCATTAGATTGTTGAATAGGTAATCAACGAGCAAAGAGATGGCGTCTTTTGCGTAGCCGTTTTTTCGGAAATTGCTGTCGATAAGGATGCCGATTCCTGCTCTTTCGTTGATGGCATCGTAATCGAAAATGTCGATGCAACCGATGTCAGTTTTGCCTTGACAAATCACCAGACGGAGTTGCTGTTGCGAGAATAAGTCATTGCTATTCAGCAGAAACTGCTCGATTTGAAAGTGCGTATAAGGCACAAATGTCCCGCTGACACGCCAAATGTTGCGGTCGTTTTCCCAAGCATAGATTTGGGCAGCATCCTCAGGTTCGGCGCTTCGAAGTGCTATCCTGTCAGTTTCGATGAACATAAATGACTTTTATCGGTTTATCGTACAACAATCTGTCAGTTTTTCATGCAGTTACGTCTCTTGGCATGTTATTTGATATGCCCTTTGAACGAAAAACCGACAAAATTACAATTTTCGGTGCAATAAAAGAGAAAAAATCGCATTAATAGGGAAACCAATCAAAAAATCAGATACTATGTTTAACGTGAAAAATGAATTTTCGGCTACCATGAAGGTGGCTTTGATTGCTGTCGGAATGATGATGGCAACATCTTGCAATTCAACCCAACCCGTGAATGAAGAGACCAATGAGGACCAACAGGCCATGCAGGTTGAACAGGTTCAGCCTCAGGTACATAGGGCGGCTTTCATACCGACTGAAGGCACGCCTGATTTCGTTACGGCTGCTGAAAAAAGTTTGAATGCCGTTGTTCACATTAAGACGAAAATCGAGAAACAGACAACGACATACAACGACTTTTTCGGTGCTTTGCTGCAACAATTTTACGGTATGCCGGGGCAAACGAGAAAGCAATATTTGGAGGCATACGGCTCTGGTGTCGTGCTTTCGCCTGATGGCTACATCGTGACCAATAATCACGTTGTGGAAGGTGCTGCCGAACTCACCGTTACCTTTAATAATAAGACCGAGCGTAAGGCAACCATCGTTGGTACCGACCCGACAACCGACTTGGCTTTGATTAAAGTCGATGCGCAAGACCTTGAATATCTTGTGTTTGGCGATTCCGATAAGGTCAGGGTAGGCGAGTGGGTGCTGGCCGTCGGCAATCCTTTCCGCTTGAATTCCACCGTTACGGCGGGCATCGTCAGTGCCAAGGCACGCGACCTTAGCATTTTGGGCGAAGGCACTAATGTCGATACTTTCATTCAGACCGATGCCGCCGTCAATCCCGGAAACAGTGGTGGCGCTTTGGTGAATACCAATGGGGAATTGATAGGCATTAATGCAGCAATTGCTTCACATACAGGTTCGTATGAAGGCTATTCGTTTGCCATTCCTTCCAATATCGTGCGCAAAGTCGTTGATGACTTATTGATGTACGGCGAAACGCAACGTGCCTATTTGGGCATCCAAATGGCTGAAATCACGGCAGAACTGGCCGACAAATTCGGTCTCGATGAGATGCAGGGCGTGTATGTCGCCGAAGTCACCAATGGCGGTGCAGCGGCTCAGGCTGGCATCAAGAAGGGCGATGTCATCACGGCCATCAATGGCAACAAGGTGAATACGGGTGCCCAACTGCTCGAAAACATCCGCCAATATCGCCCAGGTGACAAGGTGAATGTTGATGTCCGTCGCAATGGCAGCCAGCACAATTATGAAATCACATTGCTCAACGAAATGGGTTCGTTGGACCTTGTGAAGAAAGGCGAGAGTTTCTATGCCTCTGACCTTGGTCTGATGCTGCAACCTGTCAATCAGGAGGATAAGGCTAAACTCAACATCAAGAACGGACTGAAGATTGTGGAAATCCGCCAGGGACGTTTCTATGGTTCAGGCATCAACGAGGGCTTCGTTATTACGGCAGTCAACGGACAAAATGTCAATTCGAAGGCTGATTTGGATAAGGCTTTTGCCAACAACCGCTCGTCGCGCGTCCACATGGAAGGCGTCTATCCGAATGGCATGAAGGTCAATTTCGAATATTACGAGTAGAGACGTAGCGTGCTACGTCTACACATAAAAAGATAATCTGTGAAAGATTTAGGTGTGGCGTAATATATTGAAAATATGATTATTGTGATGTAGAGACGCTTTGACGCGTCTTTACATCCAATGATTTGATGAAATTCGTATTTTATTTAATGAGACGTAGCACGCTACGTCTCTACGTTCAGATATGAATTGAAAAATTTGGAACGGTTTTTGTTGTAAAACTATATTTGTCACGTCAGACCAAAACGTGGCAGAACCCGTAAACCGAAAACTAAAATGATTGAAAATCAATTGATAGGAATTGAATAGTTAAACAATAATAAGATTAGAAAGAAATGAGACAGTTAAAGATTTCTAAGTCCATTACAAGCCGCAATCAGGGTACCTTGGACAAGTACCTGTCCGACATTGCGAAGGAGCCGCTGATCACTGCCGAAGAGGAAGTGGCTTTGGCTCAGCGTATCCGTGAAGGCGATCAAATCGCATTGGAACGTTTGGTGAATGCCAACCTGCGTTTCGTGGTTTCAGTTGCAAAACAATATCAGAATCAGGGAATTAGCTTGCAAGACCTTATCAATGAAGGCAATATCGGTTTGGTGAAGGCCGCCCAGCGTTTCGATGAAACCCGTGGTTTCAAGTTTATTTCCTACGCCGTATGGTGGATTCGCCAAAGCATTTTGCAGGCCGTCGCCGAGCAGTCGCGCATCGTGCGTCTGCCGCTGAATCAGGTGGGAGCCATTAATCGTGTGAAGAAAGCTATCAACGTGCTTGAACATCGTTTGCAGCGTAAACCGACCGTTGAGGAAATCGCAGAAGAGACCGACCTGACACCCGAAAAGGTGCAGGCCATTCTCTCAAACAACACCCAGACCATTTCGACCGATGCGCCAATTGATGAGGACGGCGAGACTAATTTCCTTGACCTTTTCATCGACCAAAACGACACGCCGACCGATGCCTCGGTGGAGCGTGAACTGAACGAGAAGACCGTGCGCAAGTCGCTGGATGTGCTTTCGGAAAAGGAACAGCAGGTTTTGAGGATGTATTTCGGCATCGGAATGCCGCGCGAATACACTTTGGAGGAAATCGCTTTCAAGATGGACATTTCGCGTGAACGCACCCGCCAAATCCGCGACCGCGCCTTGAAACGTCTGAGGACGGAGCCGAATTCTCCGCTTTTCAAAATGTTTATGAATCAGTGAATTGAATGAATGTTTTTTTGAATGAAACCGACTGCCAATTATTTGGCGGTCGGTTTTATCGTTTTATGATTTCGGTGATTTTTACCATAAGGCAGTCCGAAAACAAAATTCAAAGATACTTTCATAAAACATCATGTTTAATAACAATTTCATGTTTTTCTTGCATTTATGAATTAAAATGTCTTATTTCGTGGCCTAATACCGACCGCGATATGGAAAACAAAAAACGAAATGGCAAGCACAGGCGCAGAACCCACAAGTATCACGCCATTACTTTCAAATTGACTTCAGGGCAATACCGTTCCTTGCGCAATTATTGCAAAGCGCGAAAGACTACACCTATCAAGTTGATTAAGAAAAATATATCGCGTTTTATCACCGCCTACGAATACGAAGTGCCCGCTGAACTTTACCTGACGGAAAACCAGCTGAACCTGTTTGAGGAATTTGATGAAAGTGAGGAGTGAGGAATTAGGAGTTAGGAGTTAGGAATGAGTAGTTAGGAGTATTTTGCAGGTATTTTTTATTTTGAACCCAAAAACTTCTTTCACTTTTCCACTTTAACGTTTTCCGTTTTAACTCTTTCCACTTTAAACCTTTCCGCTTCCATCACTTCGAAAACAAAGTCCTATTTTGAATCGAGCGACCTAAAGTAACTTCATCGACGTATTCCAAAGCATCGCCGACGGCAATACCTTTTGAAATGACCGATATTTTTCCTTGAAAATCATCTAACTGTCTGAAAATATAGAAATTCGTCGTGTCGCCTTCAATAGTGGCTGGCAGTGCGAGTATGATTTCCTTGATGTCTTCCTTATGCGTGCGTTCCACAAGTTGCGCAATCTTTAAATCGTTAGGCCCAATACCGTCAATCGGGCTGATGACGCCGCCTAAAACATGATAAAGTCCGTTGAACGATGCTGTTCTTTCGATGGCCAGCACATCGCGCATATCGGCCACAACACAAAGCGTGTTTTCATCGCGGCGGGGATTGGAACAAATGGAGCATATTTTCGTGTCGCTGATATTATGACAACGCTCGCAAAGCATGATATTGTGCTTCATTTTCAGCAGTGAATCAGCGAGTTGCTCGGTCTCAATTGCATCTTCGCTCAAGAGGTGCAAGGCAAGACGCAAGGCGGTCTTTTTGCCAATGCCAGGCAGCTTCGACAGCGACTCCACCGCATTTTCCAATAATATTGATGAGTATTCTGCCATAATATTTGCTGCAAATTTACGTTATTTTTCTAAATTTGCACCCTAATTATTTTGATATGAAGAGACTTGTTTTATTCGTTTTTGGGCTTTTGCTTCTTGCAAGTCCGTGTTTTTCACAAGATTATAACAAGACCGATGCCAAAGGCCGTCGCCAAGGCAAATGGTGCGATTTCTATCCGAATGGTCAGAAACGCTACGAAGGTCAGTTTAAGAATGATAAATGCACGGGTGAATTTCGCTATTACGACGAACAGGGCAACCTGAAAGCGACAAATAAATTCGACAAGTCGGGCGAGAAGGCTCAGAATCAGACTTTTGCACCGAATGGAAAAGTGATTGCCATGGGCGTTTACATTAACCAGAAAAAGGAAGGCGAGTGGCGTTATTTCGACAAGACTACTGGAAGACTGGTTTTGGTCGAGGACAATAAGGATGGCAAAGTTGATGGCTGGTCGCGTGTCTATAATCCTGATACGGAACGTGTTGCCGAAGAAGCGCAATATGTCGGTGGTTTGCGTGAAGGCGTTTGCCGCCAATACTTCGATTCGGGTTATCTGATGATGGAATGTCAGTTCCACGACAATCAAATGAACGGTCCTGCCAAAACATATTTTCCCAATACGGCCTTGAAAGAGGAAGGCAGTTATGTCAACGGCCAAAAGTCAGGCCAATGGAAGACCTACAATGAAGACGGCGATTTGATTGTGGTTGAGACGTTTGGGGGAGAAGAGTGATAAGTAAGTAGTCAAAATTAAACTGCAAAATAAATTGGTTGTCGGTTATCAGTTGTCGGTTATCTGTTATCAGTTATCAGTCAGTAAATTGTACAAATACTCAAAAAGTCTAAAAGTCCAAATGTCTAAAAGTCCAAATGACCAAACCTCTAAGAGTCCGATTAACCCATAACCCTAAATTCCAGATGTAAACTAAATTTGAACAAGCACTTAATATTTCCTCAATCCGGGCAATACTTAATCAAATCGTGAAGGTTTGGGCGACCGTATTTTTCTGCCATTTTGTAGTAGTAGCACGACATGTCGGTATCGTGCATGACGCTGTAGGTTCTGCCTAAAGTGAAGTAGGCATCGGCATAATCGGGCTTGATTTCGATGGCTTTCTCAAAATCGCCAATGGCTTCACGGTAATTACCTTCATTGAATTTAGCGCAACCACGGTAATAATACAATTCAGGATTGGTCTTGTCGTATTTTATAGCTTTCGTGAAGCATTTTTCTGCCTCAGCAAAGTCACCTTTTCGCATCATCAGGCTAACGCCTTCGTCGTAATAATTGCGTGATTTCTCAATATTGTTGCAACCAGTAATTGCAAGTCCAAAAATAGCTAAGACAATGAATGTCAGTTTTTTCATAATTAATTATTTTGATATTGATTCTACAATTGTTTTCACTGTTTCGCAAACATCCTTCAGCTTGTCGGGACTTTTGGCCTCGGCCAGAAAACGCAGGTAAGGTTCGGTGTTCGATGGCCTGATGTTGAGCCACCAGTCAGGATAATCCAAGCGGTAGCCGTCGAAGTCAAGGAAACGCTCTGGGTATTTCATCTGCATGAAATGGTCACAGACGGCATCCATTGCTTTTTGCTTTTCCTTAATCTTGAAATTGATTTCACCGGAATTGGAATAAGATGAAATCTCACTGACGATTTGGCTCATCGTTTTGCCTTGCCGCTTGCATTGACTCAAAAGGCGCAGCACGATGGAAGCCGCTAACAAAGCGGAATCGGAATAATAGAAGTCGCGGAAATAATAATGTCCGGCCAATTCGCCGCCGTAAACGCCGTCTAATTCGCGGAGCTTTAAGGCTGCGTAGGCACGTCCGACACGCCATGTCACGACTTCGGCCTGATAGCGGTCGAGATATTCCTGAATGGCGCGCGAACTTCTAATATCTTGCAATACGATGCCTTTCTGATGTTGCTCGCCGATGAAATAATCGCCTAAAAAAGCAATCATCAAGTCGGGAGAAATGAAATTTCCTTTTTCATCGATGAAAGTGATGCGGTCGGCATCGCCATCGAAAAGCAGACCGATGTCGCATTTCTCTTTCAGCACCAAGTCCTTGATTTGTTGTTGGTTTTCAGCTTCCAATGGGTTGGGTTCGTGATTCGGGAAATTGCCGTCCATGTTGTCGTTGAGGTAATGGCAGGAACCGAAAAGCTCGTGGACAAACAGCGAAGCCATGCCGTTGCTGCAATCAATAGCAATGTTCAGATTGCTCGTGTCACCCGAAAACTGTTTCTGGAAATCCAAATATTCCGGCTTGACATCGATGTGACGGATGCTTCCTTTTTCATCAACAGGAATGCACTTTTCGTCGCTTTCGACCAAGGCCTCCAATTTTTTAAGCCCCGTGTCGTAGCCGACCGGCAGTGCATTTGCAGCGGAAATCTTCAGTCCGTTGTGGTTTTTCGGATTGTGGGAAGCCGTTATCTGAATGGAGGCTTCGTAACCGAATTTTGCCGTTGACCAGTAGACGAGTGGGGTAGTGGCCAGACCGATGTCGTCGACGTTGCAGCCGCTGTCGGTGATGCCGCGCGTCAAAGCCTCAAATAGCGTATCGGACGAAAGGCGTATGTCGCGACCGACTAAAAAAGTCTTCGCGTCAAGCACCTTGTGAATGAAATATCCGATTCTATAGGCAGTCGTCTCGTTGAGGTCGACGCCCCATTCGCCGCGTATGTCGTAGGCTTTGAATGCTTTCATTTTCAATGGAATGTTACCAGTCGACAGCCATACGCTGAACAGGCATGGTCATGCAGCGGGCACCGCCGCCACCGCGTGAAAGTTCGTTGCCTTCGAATGCGACGACGCACTTGTTCTGCTTTTCAAGGTTGACCTTGTTGTTGACCACGTCGGCTGCCGTAACGATGTTGAAACCGCCGTCGTTGAGGGCTTGCAAGGTGTGCTGGTTTCGTCCGTAGCCGAGGAATTTTCCCGGGGCAAGGCAGAAGAAATTGCAGCCGCTGTGCCACTGTTCGCGTGGGCCGTAATATGAGTCTTCCTCTCCGCCGCAGAAAATAGGCTCAACAGGAACGTTGAGTTTGTTCAAGGCGGAAATCAGGTCGTGTTCGTCTTCGCCGTATGCCTTTTGGCCGTCGATGGTGATGTGGAAAGTCTTGTATTGGCTGCTCTTGATGACTGGCTTGTAAGCCATGCATCTGTCGACATCTAACATGGTGAAGACCATGTCGAGGTGGATAAATGAATCAGGCTGCAAAGGCAATTCCTGGAAAATCAGGTGCTTGACACCGGGCTTTGTCTTCAGATGGTCGACCAATGCATTGATGCCCTGCATGTTGGTGCGGGCACCCATGCCGCTGATGATGATGTCGTCGCGAATAATCTGCACGTCGCCGCCTTCAACGGTGCCAATGGTGTTGGTGCCATATTTCACGGCAGGATTGATGACTTGAGCCTCGGCAAACAGTGGGTGGTAGTTGTAGATTGCATCCAGAATGATGCACTCACGGGCGCGTACCTTGCTGGCCATGTTGCAGATCATAAGGTTGTCGAACATGGTGAACGAGGCATCGCGCATGAAGAAAAGGTTGGCCAATGGCTTCAGGGAGAATTTCTCATTGTTGATGAAGGAAATGTCCTTAAAGCTGACGCCTTCAATGAGTTGGCGTGCTAATTCCTTGGGTTCCTGCTCCTTGAGGTAGGCCGAAAGAAAACCTACGTTTTCAGCCTTGCAGATACGGTCGACGAGGATGGACTTGATTTTGTCGTTACAGAGAATGTCGGCCAGCAAGGTGTCGATTTCGTGAACGTGGGCAACCTTCTGGAGGACTTTCTTAAAATAACCGTATTCTTTTTGTGCAATCTGCATGTTGAGAATGTCGCTATACAGAAAGCTATGTGCGTTTTCTGGCGTCATGTTTTCGAGTTCTGCGCCTGGTGTGTGAACTAATACGTGTTGAAGTTTTCCGATTTCGGAATTTACACAGACATTGATTGGATTTGAATCCATAAAAACTGTTTTGGTGAAACAATGGAAGTCGGGAATATGTAGCCCCGACTTCAAATATCGCTGCAAAATTAGGCATTTTTTGTCGTAATGCAAACAAAAAGGTGTTTTTCGTCGTACTTTTGCACCCGATTTTTGAAAGCTATGAACAGATTTCGCAATTATGTACTTCCAACGGCCATTGTCTTAGGCCTGATTTTCCATAGGTATTGTGCTATGTTTAAGGTGATTGTGCCTTATTTGATATTCACCATTCTGTTGCTCAATTTCGTGGCGGTCGACATGAAGAAACTGAAACTCTCGATGCTCGATTTCTGGTTGGTGCTGTTTCAACTTGTTGTAAGTTTGGGTAGTTATTTCATCATTCGGGCTTTGCATCTTAACGAAATCGTGGCGCAGGGTGTTTTGGTTGGTGTGATATGTCCGGTGGCGGCTTCCGTTGTCGTAATATCCTGTATATTAGGCGCAAACCGCGAAACCGTAACGACTTATACGATTGTCGGCAACCTGATGACAGCCGTTGCCGTCCCAATCATTTTTTCGTTTATCGGCGAAAATCAGGATTTGCCTTTCTGGCAGTCTTTCTTCGTGATTTTGAAGAAGATAGGTTCAGTCATCGGATTGCCTTTTTTCATTGCTTTCGTCTTCCATTTGCTTTGTCCGAAAGTGAATGTTTTTTTAAGCCGTTTCAAAGGCAGCACCTTTTATATATGGTCGGTCGCCCTGTTCATCACCTTGGGCCAGACCATCGATTTCATTTTCCTGCACGGTAAAGGCAATTGGGGACCGATTATCGGCTTGGCCCTTGCTTCGATGTGCTACTGCGCCCTGCAATATGGCTTCGGCAAATGGCTCGGCGGAAAATACGGCGATACGATTGCGGGCGGCCAGCTGCTCGGACAGAAAAACACGGCCATGGGCATCTGGATTGCCAACACCTATCTCTTGCCTTTGGCTTCGGTCTACTTGGCTTTTTATTCCATCTGGCAAAACCTCTTCAACAGCTGGCAAATGTGGCGGCACGACAGAGCGGATGTTTAGTTGTTTTTTTGTTTAGGCAATTATATACCTTTTGCCCCAAATTAGTCGGATACGCCAACCGTTGCAGTGTCCGAAGGATCCAAACTGCAACCGCCCTATACCCGCTCCGTATTTCGTCCAATACTCGTCCATACTTCGCTCAATGCTCACCCAATCCAAGGGATTGGACAAGCTGGGTGTCAGGTTGTTACAAATAACAGTAGAAGTACGGTGAGGACTCTGGGAAGTGACGGGCAGCTGGCAACGGAAATTCACCAAGTGGCAAATAAACTCCCTGTCGCGCTTTCTCCGTTTTTTGATGCTGCAAAGTCAGATAGGGAAAATCATTTTTTTGCCACGAATTATCTTCACTGTTTGGGTCTAAAAGTATATGATTACCTTTGTTTATTTGTTGAGGTGTTTTTGGTTGCTGATTTTGCCGAAGCATTGAAGCAAATTTAATGATGTGAAGAACAAAACGAGAACAAGCCACTGTATTTTGTCATTTCAAAAAATTACGTAATTCAAAAACAGATTCTCATCATTTGTTTATCTTTGCCACTTAATTTTTGTAGCGATATTTTTTTTGAATAATGAATTACCTGTCAGTCAACTCCATATCGAAATCGTTCGGCATCAAGACGCTGTTTTCCGATGTCACCTTTGGCATTGAGAAAGGCGACAAGACGGCTTTGATTGCCGCCAACGGCTCGGGCAAGTCGACCATGCTGAAAATCCTGATGGGGCAGGAAAGCCCTGATTCGGGTTCAATCGTGTATGCCAACGACTTGAAAATCGGTTATTTGGAACAACTCCCGACTTATCCTTCGGGCAGCCGCATCAGCGATTTATTAGAAGATTTGAACGAGGAACAGCGCCTGAATGCCGTTCAGTTCCTTTCGCGTTTCGAATTGAATGACCTTTCGCAAGTCACCGATAATCTTTCGGGTGGCCAAATCAAGCGCCTGGCTTTGGCTTTGGTCTTGCTGCACGACCCCGATTTCCTGATTATGGACGAACCGACCAACCACTTGGATGTGGAAATGGTGGAATGGCTTGAAAAATATCTGACCCAGTCGAGAGTGACGCTTTTGATGGTTACGCACGACCGCTATTTCCTTGACCGTGTGTGCAATAAGATATTTGAACTGTACCAAGGCGTGATGTACACGCACAACGGCAATTTTGATTATTACGTCCAGAAAAGCCGCGAGCGCGAGGAAGTGAAACGTGCCACTGCCGAAAAAGCGGGTCAATTGCTGAAACACGAATTGGAATGGATGCGCAGCACGCCGCAAGCCCGCACGGGCAAATCAAAAAGCCGCATTGATGCCTTTTATGATTTGAAGGATAAGGCTAAGGTTCAGCAAGTTGAGGAGCAGTTGCAGTTTGGCTTGAACATGCAGCGCCTCGGCGGAAAAATCCTGGAATTGGTGAATGTCAGCAAGAGTTATGATGACATCACCGTGCTGAAAGAGTTCGATTATGTCTTCAAACGTGGCGAGCGCATCGGCTTGATTGGTAAGAATGGAGTGGGGAAGTCGTCGTTTCTGAATCTCATTACGGGTGCCGTGAAGCCCGATATGGGTCATATCATTGTCGGCCAGACGGTTACATACGGCTATTATCGTCAGGAAGGCATCAAGTTCGATGAGGACAAGACGGTTTTGGACACAATACGCGATATTGCCGAAGTGATATATTACGGTAAAAATCAGGTATATACGGCGGAACAATTGCTGGCGCATTTCATGTTTCCTTACAAGATGCACCGTCAGCCGGTGGCGCTTTTGAGCGGTGGCGAAAAACGCCGGCTTTATCTGCTCACGGTTCTGGTCAGTAATCCGAATTTCCTGATTTTGGACGAACCGACCAACGACTTGGATTTGCTCACCTTGCAGAAACTGGAGGATTTTTTGCGCGGCTACAAAGGATGCCTTTTAGTGGTCTCACACGACCGTTTTTTCATGGACGAAGTCGTCGACCAACTCTTTGTTTTTCAGGGCGAAGGCAAGGTGAAAGGCTTCATGGGCAACTATTCGCAATACAAGGATTATCTGACCGAAAAACTCAAGGCGGAACGCAAGGAACAGACCGCCCAAAAGCAAGCGGAACCCGTGCAGAAAAAAGTCCGCGAAAAGGTAAAACGCTCTTTCAAGGAAAACCGCGAGTTTGAGGATTTGACCAAGCAAATCGCTGAACTTGAGAAAGAAAAAGCTGCCATTAATGAGGCTTTAAACACCGAAACGGATTATCAGAAACTGCACGATATGGGCAACCGCTTGACTGAAATCAATAATTTGTTGGACGAAAAAGAGCTGCGTTGGCTCGAATTGGATGAAATAGGAGGATAGTTTATGGCAAGAAAGAAATTTAGGTTTGTAAGGTTTTGGTCGAGTGATAGATTCATCTTGACAATTATCATACTGAACGCCATCACGATATTTTTAGAGCAAACCTACGGCTATCACACGGTGCTCTATGCCATTGATGTCTGTTGCACGTTGGTTTTCCTGGTCGAAATGATAGTCAAGCATTACCGCCTTGGTTTTAAGAAATATTGGTCTGATTCATGGAATCGTCTTGATGGAATTTTGGTGTTGCTTTCCTTGCCATCGGTGCTGATGCTTTTGTTTCCTTTCAAGATGATGGATTTAAGTGTCTTTTTGATTATCAGGATGTTACGCGTGACCAAAATGTTCAAGGTCATCCATTTCTTTCCGCGATTTTCTTCGATAATGAATAATTTCAAGCTGGCAATGGATCGTTCCTACGGTATTTTGCTTTGCTTTCTTGTGCTTATCGTGATTTCCGGAATGATTAATTGCAGCTTGTTCAAGGATTTGGCACCACAGTATTTTGCAACGCCTTTGGATTCAATCTATTCGGTGTTTCGGCTTTTCACGGTCGAAGGCTGGTATGAAATTCCTGACGCGATTTCGATTGCCATTTCGCCGGTTTGGGGGAAGATAGTCCGGCTCTATTTTTGCATTTTGCTCCTGCTTGGCGGCATTTTGGGCATGTCGTTCATCAACTCCATTTTCGTTGACGCCATGGTCAGCGACAACAACGACGATGTGAAGGCGCAGTTAGCCGAAATGGAAAAGAAGTTGGATAAACTGCTTGAAGAAAAGGAGTCGGAAAAGAATGATGAATTGTATAAATGATTAAAGAATGAAATTGATAGAAAGCAATAGAATAGAGTTTAAAAGGGAGCTGACTAAGGATTTGGACATTGAAAAAGAGATAGTTGCATTCCTCAATTATCGTGAAGGTGGTATGCTGTATATTGGCATTGATGATGACGGAACACCTGTTGGTGTCAAAGACATAGATGGAGATATGCTGAAGCTCAAAGACCGTATTCGCAAGGGTATTTCACCTTCTCCTATGGGTTTGTTTGATGTTTGCATGGAATCAATAGACAATGTTCCAGTCATAAGGGTGTTTGTGGCGAGTGGTTCGGAAAAACCATATTATAAGACACTTTATGGAATGTCGGGACGCGGTTGTTACATGCGTGTCGGAACAGCTGCTGAACCAATGACTACTTCTCAAATTGAGGAAATGTTTTCACATCGCGTGCATAATTCCATAAAGAATATGGTGTCTCCACGTCAGGATTTGACTTTCACACAACTTCGCATATATTATCAGGAACATGGTTTGTCGTTGAATGACAATTTCCTTCGTACTTTGGAATTGCTCACCAATGATGGCCGTTTGAATTATGCGGCATATTTGCTCGCTGATGAGAATGGCAATTCCATGAAATTGGCAAAATACGCTGGTTCAGACCGTTATGAACTTGTTTCGAATAACGAATATGGCTATTGTTGCCTTTTGACGGCGGCACAAAAGGTGTTGGATAAACTGGATGTTGAGAATAAAGTTTCAAGTGTTATTACGCCTACTGGCAGACATGACACATTACAATGGAATAAAATTGCTATCCGTGAAGCCTTAATTAATGCCATAGTGCATAATGATTACAGTTATGAAGCACCTTCAAAAGTGGAGTTGTTTTCAGATCATCTGGAAATCACATCCATAGGTCGCATTCCTGACGGACTGTCCAAAGAGGATTTCTTTAAAGGCGTGAGTGTGCCAAGGAATAAGGAATTAATGCGCGTTTTTAGGGATGTTGAAATGGTTGAGGCTTTAGGTTCGGGCATGTTGCGCATTATGCGTACATACGGACCGGAATGTTATGAGTTTGGCGATAACTTTATCCGTTTCCGTGTGAATTATGGTACTGTAAATGTTACTGTAAACGATGGAAATGTTACTGTAAGTGGTGAAAGTGGTACTGCAAATGTTACAGTAAATGACGAAAATGTTACTGTAAGCGGTGAAAGTGGTACTGTAAATGTTACTGTAAACGATTCGGATGAAATAGGAGCGATAATTTCACAATTAAATGAAAGGCAAATTGAAATACTGAAATATATTGGTTGTAGTACATGCAATGAAGAGACTCCGGCAAAAATTGAAACTATTGTAGAATATCCCTTTGTGAATTATGAATCGATGGCTCAACAATTTGGAGTAGTAAAGATGACTATTAAACGTGATTTCGATAAATTGCGCAAGGTGTATGGATTGGTTTGCCGTGTTGGAGCAGATAAAAATGGTGTTTGGTTATTAACGGATAAGGGAATGGCTGTGTATCAGCATTTGAATTAGTTTTTTATGAGTTACGATGTCCAACATAAGATATACCTAAAGGATGGCAACGAAGAGAAACTGACGCTGTTGCAAGAACTGTTGATTGAATACAATGGAAAAATGGATATTGGCATGGATACGGTTTTTGATGATGATGGCGAACCGATTCCGATGTTGTGTTTGAGCGATGCCGAATGGAATTTTGGCCGTGGTTGCACATGGTACACGTTTGATGTGAATATGTGTGCAATATCAGAGGCGTTCAACAGGAAATATCCTGATGAGACCATCTATGCCTATACCAAGACCGAGGATGGATTTGAGGAAAAATATAGTTTTGAGGATGGTAATGTGCAAACGGAGAAGGTGATTCATTTCCGGCAGGAATTGGAAAAAGTATGTAAACAACTGAATGAAAACAGCCATAAAGCGTATGCTGGATTGTATGAAATCCAGATGGTTGCAGGACATCCTACAGTGCGCTTTCGAGAAGGTGCGTACACCATGATTGATTGGAATTATTTTGAACTTTACGGAAACATATTTCAAGATTCCTATTCAACAGAGTTACCGACGGCAATGCATATTTCTTCCAGAAACTATTCTTCGTTAGAAGACAGAGCGCGTGCAATGAAGTTGCTTTACGACTACATGGTGGAGCACAGAGGTGAATTTCGGTAGTCTTGATTTCCGGATTTCGAGTTGCAGAGTGTCAAAATAATGACACGTTTTTTGTTACGGTTTACTGTTTTGTAAAATTGCGGAACGAAAAACCTAATTTACTCCTGGATCCATAATTATCAAAAAAATACAGGCCGACCTTTCGGTCAGCCTGTATCAGTTGAATTTGAATTTCCTTACTTCTTCAGCGGGCTTGGCGTGTGGTATTCACGTTTGCCGAGTTCGCAATCGAGGACCAGCATGGCGGCATTGTCGCCTTCGGTCATCTTAGCTTGGAAGATGAGATCGCGGTCGTTCTCTTCCTCTTCAATCTGTTCGTCGATGAACCAAGCGAGCATGTTTTGGGCAGCACGGTCATGGTCGTCTTCGGCGATGTCGCAGAGGTTGTTGATCAAGGCGGTCACTCTCTTTTCGTGAGCCCAAGTGTCTTCGAAGGTAGCGAGAACACTTTCCCATTCAGTCTGGACTTCGGCGATAGGAGCGAGTATGACCTTTGCATCCTGTGAATGCAGGTAGTTGATGAAGATTTCGGCATGAGCCTGTTCTTCAAGGAATTGCACTTTGTACCAGTTGGCGATGCCTTTGAAACCCTTCTTGTAAAGGTCTTGCGACATGCTCAGGTAAAGGTAGGCTGACCACATTTCAGCATTGATTTGCTGGTTGATGGCTTCTGTTAATCTTTCACTAATCATAGTTCTGTTTGTTTTATGGTTGATAATTGAATGTCTCTTTTGTAGAGACGCGATTCATCGCGTCTTGGATTTTAATGGTTAGGAGTATTTTTCTGATTCTTGATTTTATTGAAACGATAACCATCGAATTTCAAATTTGTTCAAAAAAAAACCGAAATTATATACTTCGTGATTTTCTAAAATCGCAAAAGGTGCTGTTCGCAAGCTCACTTTGCCCTTTGCTCGGATAAGTTGCCCTTTCAGGGCGGACACGTGTCCGTTTTATCTTTCTTGAAACCTTTGAAAACATCCTTTCGCCAGACTCATGAAACTATTTACTCCTAACTCCTAATTCCTAACTCCTCACTTTCCATTTAAATCATTTTCCAAAATAACGCTTGTACAAGCCTTCAAAGCCTTTGCCGTGGCGGGCTTCGTCCTTAGCCATTTCGTGGACGGTGTCGTGGATGGCATCAAGGTTGCGTTCCTTGGCGATACGGGCGATGCGCATCTTGTCTTCACAGGCGCCACATTCGGCCATCATGCGCTTCTCGAGGTTGGTCTTGGTGTCCCAAACCACATCACCGAGCAGTTCGGCGAACTTGGCGCAGTGTTCGGCTTCTTCGAAAGCGTAACGCTTGAAAGCCTCGGCGATTTCAGGATAGCCTTCGCGGTCGGCTTGGCGGCTCATGGCCAGATACATGCCGACTTCGGTGGCTTCGCCCATGAAGTGAGCGTTGAGGTCCTTTATCATCTCTTCGCCGGTGCCTTTGGCAATTCCGATGACGTGTTCGGTGACGAAATTCAGGGCAGCGCCTTCTTCGGCGACTTTCCATTCAACCACTTGCTTGCACTGTGGGCAGCGTTCAGGAGCTTCTTCTCCTTCGTAAACGAATCCGCAAATAGGGCAGATAAACTTTTTCTTCATGATAAAATAATCTGAGTTTAATTATGTTTGTTACATTGATTCAAAAATTGAAATTGCAAAGTTAGGACTTTTGTCTGATATTTTGTCCAAATTTTCCACAAAAAAACGGAATTGTGGTTCTGAGGTCACTCATCACCCATCACCCGTCGTTTCGACAGGCTCAACGGGCTGACTACTCCTAACTCCTCACTCCTAATTCCTAACTCCTCACTCCTAATTCCTAACTCCTAGTTCATCAGTCTTCCACCCAGTAGTCGGCGACGATGCGCGAAATCCTGACCTTTTTGCAATAATTGCTGATTTCCAGATGCAACGGATGGTTCTTGTAAGTTTCCAAATCCCTCATTGAGCGGAAAGTGGCGGTGAGCACGGCATCGTAGGCCGCATCCGACTCCTTTATATTAATGCCGACTTCCGCCGAAAGCAATTCCGGAACCCGTCCGACCAGTGCCTCCAAATGTTCCTTCATCCATTGTGCGTTTTCCGTTCTCGTACGCCCTTCGGCAAAATCCTGAAAGCGCCACATTACGATGTGTTTGAGTATTTTCATTTTCCAGATGATTTTAATGGCGCAAAAGTACAAAAACAATGTATATAGCTTGCGACATGCAACTTAAAGCCTGCGGCATATATTAAATTTTTAACCAACCACTCACATTTCCCATAATTTTTCTACCTTTGCATTTTATTTTACCGTTCTAATTTTATTCTTATGTTGAATAGGAGATTTTTAAGAGTCAAGGTGTTGCAGGAAATTTACGCCTGCCACCAGTCTGAGGAAACCGACTTGAACAAAGCCGAAAAACATTTGTTGGAAAGTGTTGATAATCTTTATCAACTCTTTGTGTATCAGCTGTCTTTCTGGGTCGAAGTGAAGCGTTTCGCCGAACGCCGCATCGAGGAAAACCGCACGAAGAATTTCCCGACCTACGAGGATTTGCACCCGAACATGAAGTTCGTCAACAACCGCGTCCTCGATATGCTCGACAACAACAAGCACCTGCTTGCCTTGGAGGAACAATACAAGATCAACTGGGCCGACTATCGCGAGGATTTCATCCGTGGCTTCTACAACCGCCTACGCGAATATCCTGAATATCAGGCTTACATGAACAGCAGCGAGGATAGTTTCGAGGACGACCGCAAGTTCTTGGTTTCCATCGTCGACAAATACATGGCTGAAGAAATTGCCGAAGACGAAGAAGGCGGCGAAAAGACTTTCCTCTCCGATTTCTATTGCGACCGCAATCTCTCCTTCAACAGCGATTACCAGATTGCCATCTTCCTGTTGTGGAAATACCTCAACGAGATGCCAAACGATTTCAACGAAAACACCAGATTGCCATCGGCTTACAAAACCCAGGGCAATGTTCCGAATGAAGACCGCGAGTTCGTCATCAATCTGTTTAAGAAGACCATGACGAATGCCGAAGAATTCAGGAAAATCGTTGAAGAAAACACCTCCAATTGGAATTACGACCGTCTCGCCATGATGGATAAGATTTTGATTTTCATGGCAATGACGGAATTTTCTTACTTCCACGATATTCCAGTCAAAGTAACCATCAACGAGTACATAGAGATTTCGAAATTCTACAGCACGCCCGACAGCCGCCGTTTCATCAATGGCATGTTGGACAAGATTTCGCAGGTCATGAAGGGAAACGGGACCTTGGTGAAAACCGGCCGTGGCCTGATTTGATGCAATAATTTGAGTAGATGTCCGTTATGAACTTGTCTGATGTAAAGTTTTGCTTCTGACTTTTTGCTTCTGGCTTCTGGCTTTTGGCTATTGGCTAACGAATCAAACAATAAATGATAAATTTTGTCTAATCAACGATTTGGCTAATGGCTAAAAGCTAATAGCTAAAGGCTAAAAAAGAAAAAATGAGAAAAAACTTGTCAAAAATATTGCTGTTTGCGGCTTCAATGCTTGCATTATCAACACAAGCTCAAGTAGTGAATGACGGACTTTATAGGGCTGTGCGTGCCACAAATTCGGCGCGTGTTGCTGCTTTGGGCGGTTTGCCGCTGCCATTTCATGATGGTGATATTCAGACTGCTACGTTCAATCCATCGGCCATTTGCCCTGCGATGAACGACCAGCTGTCGTTTTCATACGTCGGCGATTTCAACATCGGATCGAATTTCGCTGCTGTTCAGTATGCCCGCGATTTTGAAAAGGCAGGCAGTTTCTGCGCTTCCTTGCAATATTACAATTACGGTAATTTCAAGGAAACTTCGGAGGGCGGCACCGATTTAGGCTCTACCTTTCAGGTCAGCGATTATGCCATGACCATAGGCTGGGGGCGCGAACTGACCGACAAATGGAGCATCGGCGCCAACCTGAAATATGCTGCTATGCATGGCGATTCCTATTCATCGGGTGCTTTGGCTGTTGATGTGGCCGCCACTTATTGGGCTTACAGCGATTGGGCGGTGTCGTTGATTGCACGCAATATCGGGCATCAGCTTTTCACCGTCAATTTCGACAACAGCGAAGGCTGGATGCCTTTCAGCCTCGACTTGACCGCCTCGAAAAAACTGGCACATTTGCCGCTTACTTTTGTGTTCGCTTATAAGGACATCCAGAAATGGGACCAACTCGCCAAGGAAGAGGAAAAATACGACCCTATCACCGGCGATTTGATTAAGGAAAACAAAACGACACGTTTTTTCAAAAATGTTGGTTGCCATTTCGTCATTGGCGGTGAATTGGAAATCGGCAAGAACCTTGTGCTTCGCGCAGCCTATAACTACGGCACACACAATAAGATGACCGTACCTTCTGCACGCGACCTTACGGGATTTTCCCTCGGTTTCGGCATCAAGGTGAAACGGTTTGAAATTGATTATTCACGCTCAAGGACAAACATCGTCGGTTCTCCTAATTTCTTGACAGTCAAGGTGAATCTCAACAAGTAATTAACGATAAATTAAGTTGAGACAAATTCAAACGCCAAGCGTAGATATTTTGATAAACACAAATTTTCACAAATTAGCCGTTAATTATTGTGAAATCGAAGATTAGACACAATCAACTGATTTGATACATAGATAGATAAAACTCCGATAATTTATGATTCATTTATGGTAATTGACTACGTCGAATCTTCGATTTTGTGTTTAGCGAAACGAAAAAATAGCTATTTTTGGCTCAAGTTATTGTTTAATTATCACTAAGGATTGATGTATCTCCACGAACTGAAACTGGCGAATTTCAAGAATTGCGAATCGGCTGACTTGGTGCTGTCCGAAAAGGTGAATTGTTTCGTGGGACTGAATGGAGCTGGAAAGACCAACATACTTGATTCCATCTATTACCTTTCGTTTTGCAAGAGCTTTTTCGGCGCGACGGATAAGATGAACATCCGACACAATCAGGATTTTTTCAGCATCCACGGTCTTTATTCACACGACGAAAAGGAAGACGAACTGGTTTCGTGCATTCAGAAACGCGATGCGCAAAAGTCGTTCCGTTTCAATAAAAAGGAATACAGCCGCCTCTCCGACCATATCGGGAAATTCCCCTTGGTGATGATTTCGCCCTACGACCGCGACCTCATCAACGAAGGCAGCGACTTGCGCCGAAAGTTCATCGATGGCGTGATTTCACAGTTCGACCCCTTGTATCTCAACGCTTTACTGAAATACAACCGTGCCTTGCAACAACGCAATACGCAACTGAAACAGTTTGCCGAAACACGCACTTTCGACCGCGATTTGCTACGCCTTTGGGACGACCAGCTGATAATGAATGCAGAAGACATTCACGCCAAACGGCAACGTTTTTTGGAAGAATTCCTGCCAATTTTCCAGCATTATTACGAAATCGTTTCGGGTGGAAACGAGCAGGTCGGCATTGGCTATCAGTCGCGCCTCAGTGAAAAACCGTTGCGCGAACTGCTTGATGAAAGCCTTAACGCCGATTGTCATTCGGGTTACACGAATGTTGGCATCCATAAGGACGATTTGGAGTTTGAACTTGATGGACATCAGTTGAAGAAATTCGGTTCGCAAGGCCAGCAGAAATCGTTTGTCGTGTCGATACGCTTGGCTCAATTCGAGTTTAACTATCAGAAGATTGGCTACAAGCCCATTCTGCTTTTGGATGACATTTTCGACAAGTTGGACGACCAGCGCGTGATGAAACTGGTCCGTTTGGTCGGCGACAACCATTTCGGACAGGTTTTCATTACTGATACACAGCGGAAACGTGTGGAATGTCTGTTTGACGATACCGACATCAACCACAAGATTTTTGAAGTCGATAAGGGCGTTGTCACTGAAATCGGAGGTTGAGATGGAATATTATAACGTGCAGAAATTAGGCGACTTAATCAGGGAGTTCATCCAGATGCACAAAGGTCCCGATTATCTTGATGAGATGAAAATCATCAACTCATGGAAAGCTGTTGTCGGGTCTTTCATAGCTTCGCATACCATTGATTTGGCCATCCGAAACAAGATGCTTTTTGTGCGCGTCGATTCCGATGCCTTGCGCATGGAATTGAGCTATTCAAAATCGGTATTGAAAGACAATCTCAATGGCTTGGTAGGACGCGAAATCATCACGGAAATCGTGCTGAATTAATTTTGTCAAATTCATGATTTAGATAAAGTTTAGCGCGAAAATCGCGTCTTCGCTGTGTTGTTTGTCATCAAGAACCTAACCCCGTAAGCAGTTGTTTGTTGCTAACTAATTGATATTCAGCATTTACCCCCCCCATAAATTTTTTAAAAAAGTGTTGGTTTTGAATAAAAAAAAGTATTTTTGTAGCCATACAAGTTGATCAATATCAAACCGAAAATCTTTGAGTTGGATTAATGGGTTTTATGCCATCTCAGAGATTGAAAATGATTTATAAAACCCGTCATAAAAAAATGTTTATATGAAAAACGTCATTAAATTAATTGCATGTTTGACATGCGTGGCTTTATCAAGTCAAATGTTTGGGCAATTGAAAGTCTATGACAATGGCAGTGTGGCTATTGGAGCAAATTCGTTGAATAATTCAGCGTCCCAACTCACAGTGATTGGTAATTTTGCCCAGGACACCATTACGGGTGTGGTGAACCGTGTGGAAGCACCATACTTTGAGCAAAACGTATGCGATAGCCGTTTTGCCATCGCAGTGGAGGGCCAAACCTATTACGTCATGGTGGACGGCTACTGGCCGAATCCTTATTTGGATGATTTGGTTGTTCATTACGATACTGTTTCGGTAGGCAATGAAATTAAGGTTGTTGGAAGTGTTTTGGAAATGGAAGATGGGAATGGCGAAAACTTTAGTGTTATTGATATTAAGGAACTGGTTGATGCTGAATATTTATATTTTAATTCTCGCATTTGTTGGATGGGATTTCTTAGCCAGATAGCTTATCCAGGGCCTGATTTCGTTGATGCGTATGTTATCACCAATGATAATGGTGAACCTCTTTACTTTGTTGCCATTGATGGTCAATTACAAACGGATTATACATCATGGGTGGTTAATGGAGAGACTATCAATTCCACGTCACAGTACATATTTGTTGGCTCCCATGAAATATGGACAGACTATTATGGAGAGCCTTTTATGGTATTTAACCTGAAACTTGCCATTCCGTATGGCATTGTTTCCGATAACATAGAAGGCACCCTTTCCCTAAATAACAGTTTACAGTGCTTGAGTGTGTACGACGGAACCGACTACTATTATTTAACCATTAAAGATGCAATGCAGCATAGTTTCATCAATCCAGACCTTTATGAAGAAAACACATCTGTTTCTGTTGGTGGAGTTGAAACCTCACACTATGATATGTTTGGCAACATGTTCTTTTCCTTTGAAATTGCTGCTTTACAGTCGCTTGAAGATAAGACATTGATGGGAATATTGGAAGATGCTCCAAGCCCAGCAACCGGCTCCGTTCCAATGCCAGGAATGGAATTGGCATTTTTTAGCGGTGATGAATTTTATTATCTTGACAACGAGAGAGTTTTTATAGGACCTTATTATGATATTGAAGCAGTTATCATTGGCAATGACACCTTGATGAATGGCGCAGAGTTAACGGCTACGTTTTCGTCAACAATGAGAATTGACAATGGTTTTGAACCATATTATTGTATTTTTATCTCAGAAACAAATAATTTGAATGGCATTCAGGAACTGACTGCGGAGCAGAATGAAAACAACATCGTGCTGAAGTGGAATTATCCTGCGGAAAGCGCACTCAATCAGGAAGCCATGCTCTCATGGTCAAATGGGGAAGACTTTACAGAAATGGCTTATACAGGTGAAAATGATTATGTGGCACATCGCTACGACTCGTTAGATTTGATGCGTTTTGACGGCTGGATTATCAGGCAAATATCCATGATACCGATTGTTGCGGAAAACACTTATACGGTTGATGTCTGGATGAAAAATGGAGAGAGCTATGAATTGGTTTGCAGTCAGGAAGTGCAAAATATGGTTTGTGGAGAATGGAATCAGGTTGATTTAGAGGAAGGTGTCGTGATTGACAGCAGCAAGGAATACTTGATTGGCTATTCGTCGGTTGGCGAAGGATATTACACATTGGCTGCCGACCTTGAGGAAACCGTGCTGAACAAAAACATGATAATGGAAAATGGGGAATGGTTTGTTTCGCCTATGAGTCTTCACAACTGGATGATTCGTGCAACTGTAACAGCACCTGTGAATTGTCCTTTCAACCGTGATGCAACCACGCTGAAAGGATACAACATTTTCCGAGAAGGAGAACTTGTTACAAACATTCCATACGCTTTTCAGACCTATTATATTGATGAATCGAATAATGGGAATTCTACAGTGGAATATTGCGTTTCGGCGGTTTACGAAGGTGGAGAATCGGAAGCAACGTGTGTGAGTGTGAGTCCATTAGGCCTTCTTGAAAATGACAAAACCGATTTGCTCACGGTTTCGCCCAACCCTGCCAGCGGCATGGTTCGCATTGAAGGCGCCACTGTTGCCGAAGTGCAGGTTTGCAATACCATCGGACAATTACTGAAATCCGCACAAAACACCAACGAAATTTCCGTTTCCGAGTTGCCGCAAGGAATTTACATGCTTCGCATCACGGATGAAAACGGAACGGTCGCTGCACGGAGAATTGTGGTGAGATAAGGATTGTAGAGACGCGATTCATCGCGTCTCTACATGAAAAAATCCACCGAGAGGTGGATTTTTTATTGTTTGTTTGTTTGTTTGTTTGTGCGAAATTTTTGCTATTATTGCACCAAAATTATCATAAATCATTAAAACATAGCAAAATGAATGGCAGAATGAGAAAGGTTGTTTTAATATCTTTAATGCTTTTCACTTCAGTAATTCTCAAAGCCCAGTTTGTCATCGATTGGCAGCAATGCTACGGCGGTGAAAACAATGATGAAGCGCATGGAATAGTGCAGGTGGGTGATGGATTTTTGGTTTCAGGGACAAGCAGATCCCCAAACAGCGGAATGGTGGACTGTGATTTCGGCAATTATACTGGTGGGGCATGGTTGATTAAAATTAACAATAATACCGATTTGAAATGGAGTACTTGTTATACGTCTAGTGTTTATGGAATAAACCGGTATACTAATGATAGCCCAATCTATACATTTGGAGGTGGAGCTTTCCCTGAAACGGGAAAAACAGGTCTAGGCATTCGTAGAATCGACGAAAGCGGAAATACAATCTGGGAGCGGATTGTTGGTGCGCCGGACCATGATTTCAACCATGGTGTTGGGGCTTTAGCGACTTCAGATGATGGCGTTTTAGGATGGGCGAATCCTTTGTTTACTGGCGGTGACATATCTCATGCGTATGGCCATTGTGACGGCTGGCTTATCAAGCTGGACAGCTTGGGCAACACGGAATGGGAAGTGACACTGGGAACCGATGAGACGGATGTGATTTATGGTTCGTGTGAGACCAGTGATGAGGGTTTTCTTGTATTTATGCAATCGCTTGCTGGTGGCATGTCAGGTTCCATCTACCCGTGCAAGCCAGAAACAAACATGTATGATGCAATGTTGGTGAAAGTTGACGAGGATGGCGAGATAGAATGGAACAGGTGCTATGGAGGTTCGGGGATGGACCAGTTCAATAATGGCGGTATAGAACTCGATGATGGATATCTCGTGGTGGGTACTTCATCGTCGGATGACGATGACCTTGAAGGAGCGGGCTATCATTTAGGTTACAATGTCGCTCACCAGAAGACTACCGATGTCTGGCTCGTGCGTATGGATTTTGACGGCAACATCATTTGGAGCCGTTGCTATGGAGGTAGCGGAACAGATATTCCTATCCGCGTATTCCAAAACGAAGACGGCGGTTTCACCGTGTTTGCCCAATCAGCCTCACTCAACGGTGATGTCCAAAGTGCTGCGCATTGGGGCATCAGCCAAGGTCATGAATTAAATAACTATTGGGTTTTTCGAACTGACAGCGATGGGAACTTGCTCTGGGAACGTGCCATCGGGTCAAGGAATGGCGCACGTGAAGAGCTGAATGCTGTGGTTAAACACAATGACCGGGAATATACCTTGGCGGGTTTTGCTCCAAATTGGAGTAGTTTCATGTATGATCTTTATCATGGTGATATTACTTGCTCAAACAATTACCTTTGCGGCGAACCTGGCAGTGCGGTTTACTGGATTGTTCACATCAGGGATGTTTTTGACTATGATGCGGTGGATGAGAATGTTTGTGATAAACAGGAACCGTTTAATGTATTTCCGATACCAGCAAAAGATGTAATTACAGTCCGTGGTAGTGAAGACACTTTTCATTACAGCATATTTAATGCTATAGGGCAAAAGGTAGCTCAAGGTTCAGCCCAAGGGGAGCAGCAAATCAATGTCGCAAGCATAAGCAAAGGCATTTATTTCATCCGCTTCACCAACGGCACGCAAACCTGCGTGAAGAAGATAGTGCTGGAATAAAAATGTGAAATGACAAACCATTATAAATAAACAATATGATTACCTTGAAAGACATCAACCCCGAAATGATTGCCAACAACCTTACTCCATTAGAACCAGTCCATCCCGGACTTGTCTTGAAAGAGGAAATAGAGTATCGCGGCATTTCGCAGAAACAACTGGCACGGCAAATGTCGGTTTCCTATACGGTTCTGAATGAAATCCTGAACGGGAAACGCCCTATTTCAACCGACTACGCTTTGTATTTGGAAGCCGCCTTAGGCATCGATGCGCAGCTTTGGATTCAGATGCAAGCCGATTACAATCTGCAAGTTGCAAAAGCCGACAAGACTGTCATGCAACGCATCCTTGAAATCAGGAAAATGGTGGCGGTGCTTTGAAGGTCTATAAAGTAGAGACGCGATTCATCGCGTCTCATATAATAATTTGATACAGCGAAGACGCGATAAATCGCGTCTCTACAATAAAAAATGGCATTTATATACCATTTGACCTGTAAAAATTTCATGATAGCCATTAAGTTATGATGGATAATGACGAATTTGCTTGACTTAAGATCCCATCCTTCATCCGTACCACATTTCCCCAAATGTTAAATGTTAAAATGTTAAATCGACCTCCGAAAAAGTGCCGCATTTTGCGTTAAAACGATAAATTGACACTGATTTTCGCGTGCGTGCGATATATATAATGTAATTA
>NZ_JBADWU010000036.1:0-3211 GCF_056203535.1 Candidatus Limimorpha sp.
GTATGATGCCGAATTGCGTAACATGATGCAGTTGCGCGATGGGAATATTCTCGCCAATGTCCAATTGTTTAATATGGATGAACAAGGCTACGGTATCGGTGATTACGGGAACCGTTTTCTCAAGATTTCACGCCACGGCGCCGTCATTATGGACTCCATCTTTATCGAAGACAACGACTTGAATTTCTTTTTATTACAACGGAATCCTTCTTCGTCGGGCGACAGCCACATTTACGGAAAGATTGTACGCGACTTTGAAAATGTACGAAGCGACCTGCACTTGCGTTTCTTCGACAGCGACCTCAATTTTGGAAAGGAAATCCAAGTTCCGCTGTGCGACACACTCATAAACCCGCTTAAGGATGCCTATTTCATTGATAATCAGAATGACATTATTTTGCAATACAAGGTTTCGTCGCGTGGCGAATTCCATTTCTTGCGCGTTGGAACTGATGGTAACGTAAAAAATCATTCTGTCATTTCCGATACGTTAATTACGCACCTTACATCTGGCTGCCATGTTTTTGACATATTTGATGATTCGAAATCGGAATACTGTTATTGGGGCAATGAGATCGATAACAATACTACATTGCATATTGTCGTATTAGATTCACTGCTAAACTACAAAGCAGACTTGAACATTGACGACCATTCCCCATCAGGAATATGGCTTACACATGGAATGCAAGACTTGGTGTGTGACTTTGACGAGCAATCGTTTCTTGTTGCCACACGATACAGTATCTTCAGCCCACATAAAGATGGCGTTCAGGTCACACGATACAATAGAGACAACCTGTCAGCCGAAAACACGGCCCTGTTTGATACCTATCCTGTTGTAGGTACTCCACCCATTTACTTTGGATGTGCGTTTCCTATCGGATTGGCGAAGGCCGATGATGGATTTGTCTACTTCTCGTATTGCACACAGGATGGTGTAGCAGGAGGAGTCGGGCAGGTGTCTGTAGTGAAAATGGATGCAGACCTCAACATTGTTTGGCAACGCTTTTGTCTTGAACCTGCCGGATACTCTCGATATGGAACCCAGATGATAACACTTGATGACGGAGGTTTGGCTGTTGGTGGTTATTTGTATAGCAATGTTCCCCTCACGCCACCTGAACTGTTTTTCCTGATTTTTGACGATGAGGGATGGAGTGTTAATGAACCATTATCTTCTTTCCGTCCATACTGCATCTATCCGAACCCAGTGAAAGACAGGCTTTCCATCCAATTTTCGCCTGATGTGATGCCCGAAAGCATAGAACTCTACGATGTTTCAGGCCGCTGCGTGGCAAGTTCGCGCACTGCTGAAATAGATGTGGCAAACCTTCCTGCTGGACAGTATGTGGCAAGAATCACCCTTGAAGGCGGAAAAACCTACACGGATAAGATAATACATGAATAACAATAAACATATAATTCATTAACATTTAATCATTTATAGATATGAAAAAGCACATTACCCTTTTACTGCTCGCCTTGGCAGTGACATTTGGAGCAAAGGCACAGGACTATTCCGATTTCATCTACAGAAACGGCATTTTCGGCGGCGACAACATCCTTGAAGCCAATGATGGCAGCCTGCTGATAGCCACCACGGTGACTGACAACGACCAGTCATGGGGACTGGCTGGAGCCTGCCTGTATAAATTCACCACAAACGGCGAACTGCTCGATTCGCTCTTCATGAAGACAGGTGAAAGCATCGACGATGACTTCCTTTTTGAAACCGACCCCGATGGCCTCCACCTGTTCGGGCGCATCATCTACGAAGGTGGCAAGACCTCTTTCGTCCTGCTGAAAATCAACGACAACCTGGAGGTGCAAAACGAATACAGCACGCAGCTTTTCGACGGAACGTCTCAAAACTGCAGTTTCCTGCTCGACACCGAAAACCACGTCATCATCTATTGGGAAGAGGAGAACGGACAAGGACACTACACGCGCTTCGACACGGAATGTAACATGCTGGCAGATGCGCTGGCAGTCAAGCCTTTCGATAGCTCCTGCGCACCGCTGCGGACACCGCTTGCGGTGTTCAGCGAATCGCCGCTAAGCTACTCCATGCTGTTCCGCAAACACCTGTCGAGCGGCGACACGCTCAGCATCGCCGTACTTGATGCCGATTTCAACGTGCTGAAGGAGAAAAAATACGGGGAAATGATGGACAGAAGCTTTACGCCATTGCGTTACCAGCTGATGAAAAGTGTCGGAGGAAAACACTATTTCATGACCGTGCTGACATCGGAAGTTGGAAGAAACTACATCACTTTGCTTGAAATGGATGATGAATTGAACCTGACGGACAATTGCTATACGGTACACTCTTTCCCGTTGAAACCCAAGGAACTGCTTACACACAACTCTTTCGTGATGGCGGATGACGGCAGTTTCTACCTTATCGGTGTAGACGGATCGAACTATGGAAATGAGTTTTTCTTCGTGGCCAAACTTGATGCCGACCTCAATCTGGAATGGTCGCGGTACTGCATGGACAATTACGAGGGGGAATTTTTCATGGGCATGAACGCCTGCACGCTGTCGGGTGGCGGCATTGCCTTGTGTGGCGTGAATTTCAGCTTGCAGCTGTTTGCCGCCGTCATCCCCGAAAACGGCTGGTCGACACCCGAAACGGAACAATACATCCGACCATACCTCATCCATCCTAACCCAATGAAAGACAGGCTTTCCATACATTTTTCACCTGATGTGAAGCCGGAAAGCATTGAGCTGTACGATGTTTCAGGCCGCTGCGTGGCAAGTTCGCGCACCGCTGAAATGGATGTGGCAAACCTTCCAGCAGGACAGTATGTAGCGAAAATCACCCTTGAAGGCGGAAAGGTCTATTCGGACAAGGTAGTGAAGGAATGAATGTAGAGACGTTGCGCGCAACGTCTCCAAAGAATAACAAAATGCTAATTATTAGAGACGTAGCACGCTACGTCTCTACAAGAAAAAACATTAACATAAAACCCAATTTACAATGAAAAAGCACATTACCATTCTTACCGCACTTCTTTTCTTATGTGCCGGAGTGCAGGCCCAAACTTACGACTCCATTGCCCATCATCCTGTGGGCTGGTATGATGCCGAATTGCGTAACATGATGCAGTTGCGCGATGGGAATATTCTCGCCAATGTCCAATTGTTTAATATGGATGAACAAGGCTACGGTATCGGTGATTACGGGAACCGTTTTCTCAAG
>NZ_JBADWU010000037.1:0-12561 GCF_056203535.1 Candidatus Limimorpha sp.
AAGAGGATGGCCAATGGTCATCCTCTTTTTCTATTAAAAAAAACAATTGATTTGCATAATTGGGAAATAGTCAATATTTTTGCACCCATATTATAAGGAGCGTCCAAAGCATGACATTGGCAACTCGGATTCTGCCGTAAATGGTTCTATCGGCATGATTCTGAGGTTTTGTAATTATTATAGAACCATCAGTAAATCAATGAAATCAAGATTCCTAATTTCACTCCCATTGTTGGCAGTTTTTGCCACATCTTGTATTGATGTGCCTGAAATGAAGGTGACACCTTACGAGACAATGACCATTTTAAAAACAAATTGCGAGCTGCCGACCCAAATCACTGCAAACATCAAGGGCCGCAACACCATCAACATTTACCCGAAGATTGATGCGCAGCTGAAGGAGACCTTGGTCAAAACCGGCCAGCGTGTTCAGAAAGGACAGATTCTTTTCAAGTTGGACGACCGCGCCCAAGTGTTGGCATTGCAATCGGCAACTGCCAACCGCCTTGCCGCCGAAGCCAACCTTGCCACGGCAAAGCTCAACTACGAGAGCAACAAGGACTTGCACCAGAAAGGCATCGTCAGCAACTACGTTCTGGAATCGGCTGAAAACAACTTCAAGAGTGCAAAAGCTGCCGTTGAAGTGGCCAAGGCCGAGGAAAACGCTGCCCGGACCGAGCTGTCATACTGCAACATCACAGCTCCCGAATCAGGCATTTTGGGGGAAATCAACCCTTCGCCTGGCGACCTCGTAAGCTCATCGATGTTGCAACCAATGACCGTCATTTCCGACAACAGCGAAATGATTGCCAGTTTCTCACTTCCGGAAAACGATTATCTGGCTATCGTAAGCCAAGCCGACGATTTGATTTCAAACGGCAAACTTGACCTCGACCTGCTTCCACCTGTCGAACTGAAACTCAAGGACGGCACAATCTACGGCCAAAAGGGAAAAATCACAAACATGTCGGGCATCATCGACAATGTCACTGGTTCGATCGTGTGCGAAGCTCGTTTCCCGAATCCCGACAACACGCTTCTTTCGGGGCAAAACGGAACCCTTATCATCACTTTCTTATACGATGATGTCATTCTCATCCCTATGGAGGCCACTGTTCAATTGCAGAACAAGAAACTGGTCTACAAGGTTGGAGCCGATAGTTGCGCGACAGCTTCCATCATCGAAGTTGAAAGCATAAATGCTGGTAATCAATATATTGTCACCGACGGTCTGGAAGTTGGCGAAGAAATCGTTGCCAAAGGCGCCATCACCGTTCAAGACGGAATGAAAGTGAAATAAAGATGAAGAAAGAGTATTTTTTCCTAAACAAGAAGGTGATGGCCGTGTCCATCGCCATTCTGATATTGCTCATCGGCTTCATTTCGCTGAAGACCTTACCTATTGAACAATATCCCGACATCGCCCCGACAACCATCAACATTGAGGCCAACTACACGGGAGCCGATGCCAATTCTGTCATGAATTCCGTCATCATGCCTATCGAAGAAGCCATCAACGGCGTGGAAGGCATGTCGTACATTACATCAACCGCATCCTCAACGGGCAACGCTTCCATCGAAGTGTTCTTCGAGCAGGGTGTCAATCCCGACATGGCTGCCGTCAATGTGCAGAACCGCGTGGCAAAAGTGCAAAGCGTCATGCCTCAGGAAGTTCTTCAGAGTGGCATCAAGGTTACAAAGAGGCAGAAAAGTATGCTTCAGATTACTTCTTTGGTCAGCCGTGATGACCGTTTCGATGTCGATTTCATCACCAACTACTTGGACATCAACGTGATTCCGAAACTGATGCGTATCAATGGCATTGGTGGCGTCACCAACCTTGGCAACCTTTATTCGCTGCGCATTTGGTTCCATCCCGACCAGATGGCTCACTACGGACTGATGCCTGACGAAGTAGTTGGCATTATTTCGACCCAGAACTTTGTAGCACCTGCCGGTACGTTGGGACAGAAATCATCGAACATGTACGAGTACACCATGGAATATGGTGGCCGACTGAAAGACATTGAGGAATTCAAAGATATAATCATCAAATCGGAAGAAAACGGCAAGATACTGAGATTGAGAGACATTGCCGATGTTGAATTGGGTGCCTTGTCGTATTCGTTCTCATCCGATGTCGATGGGAAACCAGGTGTCGTGTTCATCGTCAACCAGGCTGCCGGTGCCAATGCCACACTGGTCAACGCCGAGATTTCGAAAGTGTATGAAGAACTCGAAAAAGAAATGCCTGCCGGACTGGAATTCTGCATTCTTCAGACTGCCGACGACTTCCTCTTCGCCGCCATTCACAACGTGGTCGAGACCCTCATCATTGCCATTTTGCTGGTTATCATCGTGGTGTTCTTCTTCCTTCAGGATTTCAAGTCGACCCTGATTCCTTCCATTTCGATTATCGTTTCATTGCTCGGCACATTTGCCGTGGTGAAATTGGCAGGATTCTCACTGAACATCCTGACTTTGTTTGCTTTGGTATTGTCAATCGGTACCGTTGTCGACGATGCCATCGTTGTCGTCGAGGCAGTGATGGCGAAACTTGAAGGCGGCGCCACCTCGGCACACACCGCCACCAACGAAGCCATGCACGAAGTGATGGTGCCTGTCATCAGCTGCACGCTCGTGTTTATGGCCGTGTTCATCCCGACGACATTCATGCCCGGCACATCCGGAAAATTCTTCACCCAATTCGGTATCACCATTGCTTCATCAGTCGGTCTTTCCTGCATTTCCGCCCTGACACTTTGCCCTGCCTTGTGCGGCATTCTGATGCGTCCGAAAACCGGAGAAACCAAGAAAAACATCAGTTACTACGTCAAACAGGCTTACGACGTTTCTTATACAGCCTTGAAATCGAAATACATGAAAGCCGTGCAGTTCTTTGTCAAGAAGCCTGCGGTTTCGGTTATTGCACTCATTGCCGCCGTGGTGCTGATGATTTGGACCATGAAGACCACCCCAACGGGACTTGTTCCACAGGAAGACCAAGGCGTCATCCTCGTCGACATTTCCACAGCTCCAGGCAACACCCTTGAGCAAACCCAGAAAATCATGGAAGACCTCAAGAAAGACATCATGGAAATTCCTGAAGTGGAGCATTTCGCATCCATTTCGGGTTACGGTATGCTTTCAAGTGCAGGCAGCAACTACGGTTCATTCGTTATCCGACTGAAAAACTGGGACGAACGTAAAGGCATAGAGCATCACATTGAAATGATTTCCTACAAGTATTACCTTGCCAGCACGAGAGTGAAAGAAGCCACAGTAGTGCCATTCCAGATGCCTCAGATTCCAGGCTACGGTAACGGCAACATGATGGAACTTGTCCTTCAAGACCGTCAAGGCGGCGACAAATCAGTCTTTGCAGCTCATACGGCACGTTTCCTCGAAGTCTTGCAGTCGAGGCCTGAAGTTGATGTGGCCATGACCTCATACAACGAGAATTTCCCAAAGTACAATGTTGAAGTCAATGCGGCACAATGTATGAAATCGGGCGTTTCGCCACAAGATGTCATCAACACGCTTGGTGCCTATTGTGGTGGTGCTTTCTGCGGCAAATACAACAAATACGGCAAGGTGTACAACATTATGGCTAAAGCCTCACCGGAATACACCCTCGACCCTGCTTCGCTCAACAACATTTTCATCCGCACAGGCGAAAAAATGGCTCCAATCGCACAATTCGTGAACTTGACACCCGCTTTGGGTTCCTCAAGCCAGACGCGATTCAACCTGTTCAATTCCATCAACTGCAACATTCAAGGTGCGGCAGGCTATTCGACAGGTCAGGTTCAGAAAGTCATTGCCGAAGTCGCCGAGGAAGTGCTTCCTCCCGGCTACGGCTACGAATATGCCGGCATTTCGCGTGAAGAAGCCAAGACCGCAGGCAGCAACGCAACTATCCTCATTTATTTGATTTGCGTGTTGCTGATTTACCTCATCCTCGCCAGCCTTTACGAATCGTGGTTCGTGCCGTTGGCAGTGCTCATGTCGGTACCATTCGGCCTGATGGGTGCTTTCTTTTTCACCAAAATCACGGGATTTGAAAACAACATCTACCTCCAGACCGGTGTCATCATGCTGATAGGCTTGCTGGCCAAGACCGCCATCCTGATTACCGAGTTCGCTACCGAACGCCGCAAGCAAGGCATGGACATTGTTGAAGCAGCACGTCAGGCTTGCGACGACCGTTTCCGTCCTATCATGATGACCGTCCTGACTATGGTCGTCGGCATGATACCGCTTATCATCGAAGGCGGCGCAGGTGCCATGGGCAACCGTTCATTAGCCATCGGCGTTACGGGCGGCATGATTGTAGGCACTATCGCCCTGCTTTTCGTCACCCCGGCCTTCTTCATTATTTTCCAGAAAATGCACGAAAAATTCACCAGAGAAAAATGAGAAAAAACATCATACTCATCGTTGCTGTAGCCTTTTTGGTTTCCAGCTGCAGCATTTACAAGAAATACGAACCCATCAACGATACGCGAGCCGAAGCCAAAGCCGAATCGGGCAACCAGTTCGGAGAACTGCAATGGCGCGAAGTGTTTACCGATGCCCAGTTGCAAGGCTTGATTGAAAAGGCGCTTCAAAACAATGCCGACTTGCAGAAATCGCACTTAGCCGTGCAACAGATGGAAGCCAGCCTGAAAGCCGCCAAATTAGGTTACTTGCCTTCCGTGGGACTTAATCCAAGTGCCGGTTATGAGGGAATTAATTCATCAACAGATTTTCAGTATGACCTCCCCGTAGCCTTGGACTGGCAGCTCGACATTTTCGGGCGCAACACCACCGCCAAGCGCAAAGCCAACGCACTCACCGAAGAGTACAAGGATTTGGAACAAGCCACGAAAGCCGAACTGATTGCATCTGTAGCAAAAGCCTACTATTCGCTTGCCATGATCGACAACCAGATAAAGATTGCCGACACCACCATCAGCATACGTGAGAAAGCTTTGGAAACCCAACAAGCCCTGATGGATGCAGGTTTATCAAATTCTGCCGCCGTCAGTCAGTTTGCCGCCGAATTGTGCGCTGTCAAGGTGCAGCAAGGCGAACTCCAGCGTCAGTTTAACGAAGTGCGCAATTCGTTGTCAGTTCTCCTCAATGAAAACCTCAGCGACATTCAATGCGGCTCCATGAACGCCACTTTCCCTGAAATCGGCAATGTGGAAATTGCATCAGTCAACCTGCTTTCGCGTCCTGATGTAAGGGCTGCCCAGCACGATTTGGAAGCCGCCTTTTATGCTGAAAGAGGAGCCGTGGCCGAATTTTGGCCTAACATCGGCATCAGCTGCAACGCTGGAATTCATTTCGACCCAACCGATTTTGTATGGTCGGTGGCAGGTTCGCTGTTCCAGCCTCTGTTCCAGAGAGGACAACTTTATGCCAACCTTAAAATTGCCGAATCGCAGCAGGAACAAGCCCAAATAGAGTTTGAAAAGACCTTGTTGGTAGCCGCCACCGACATCAGCAATGCCCTGAGCGGTCTTAACACGGCCAAGAACGCTTCTACGCTCTATGCCGAGCAGGAAAAGCATTATCAGGATGCCTATTTCGCCACCAACGAATTGATGAAACGCGGCAGCGGTTCCTACTTGGAAGTGCTTTTCGCGCAACAGGCACTGCTCGAATCGAGCCTCGCCAAAGTAGCCAACGACTACGAGGCAATTTGTGCCACGATTTCGCTGTATCTGGCCATGGGCGGCGGAGATTGATAAATGCCCATTTCGTAAATGACAAAAAGAGAATTGCTACGGCAGTTCTCTTTTTTTATTGGTGTCAACGAAAGATGGGCGAAAAACAAAAAAACAAGGCCGAAACCTCAGCCTTGCTTCGTGTGTAGCGGGGGGAGGATTCGAACCTCCGACCTCCGGGTTATGAGCCCGACGAGCTGCCTCTGCTCTACCCCGCATCATGGGAAAAATCCATCGGAAAAACATTCTTTTCGTCTGAATTCGGCTGCAAAGATAAATATTTTGTTTCTTTGCAGCGCAAAAAAAGTCGAAAAATTTTCATTATGGAACACAAAGCAGGATATGTCAACATCATAGGACGGCCCAACGTGGGCAAGTCGACCCTTATGAATCAGTTAGTTGGAGAGAAAATCTCCATCATCACATCGAAAGCGCAGACCACACGCCACCGCATTTTGGGTATCGTCAACGGCGACGATTTTCAGATTGTTTTCTCCGATACACCCGGAATCATCAAGGATCCGGCCTACAAAATGCACGAGGTGATGAACCAATTCGTCAACGTGGCCATGATTGACGCCGACCTGATTCTTTTCGTGGTCGACATCACCGACAAGAAGATTGAGGAAAAGACCGTTGAGAAACTGAAAAAAACCGAAATTCCCGTTTTTGTCCTCATCAATAAGATTGACCTTTCAAATCAGGAAGAACTGGCCAAAGCCGTAGCTTTTTGGGAGCAGGAACTGCCCGCCGCCACAGTCTTCCCCATCTCGGCACAGCACAACGCCAATGTGAGAAACGTGTTCGAGCAGATTCTGACCAAACTGCCCGTGTGCCCGCCTTATTTCCCGAAAGACGAACTCACCGACCGCTCGATGCGTTTCTTCATCACAGAAATCATCCGTGAAAAGATTTTGCTCAACTACCAGCAGGAAGTGCCTTACAGCGTGCAGGTTGACGTGGATTCGTACGAGGAAAGCGAAAAGCGCATCGTCATCCGTGCCAGCATCTACGTAGCCCGCGAATCGCAAAAAGCCATCATCATAGGCAAAGGCGGCAGCGCCATCAAGAAATTAGGTTCCATGGCAAGAGCCGACATTGAGGAATTTACAGGCAAAAAGATTTTCCTCGAACTGATGGTGAAAGTCGACAAGGACTGGCGCGACAATGAGGCGGAACTGAAACGGTTCGGGTATGAAGCTTAATTGGTAGGGGGAAGGTGAAAGATTGTAATAAGTAATTAAAAAGGAAATATGAACAATAAAGTTTATTATGGCGAATATTCGCTGAAACATTGGATAGATTTGATGCTGAGCGGTAATATTGAGTTGCCACCTTATCAAAGGAAGTTTTGTTGGAATCAGGAAAGTATAAAAAAACTAATTCAGTCTTTGAGAGATAAAGACTTTGTCCCGCCTATTACGATAGGTGCTTTTACCGCAAGCGATGGTAAAACGCACAATTACATCATTGATGGACAACAACGCCTGACAAGTATTCTTCTTGCTTGTATAAAAAAGTATCCTAATGCAGGAAAATTCAAGCCAAACGAAAATTCTCTTGCCGAAGGTGATGATGGAATAGATTCGGAAGGTGAAGATAAGATTATTTTGGAATGGAGATTTGACGAATTGTTAAGTCTGGGTAAGAATGTAGAAAGTATAAGACAGAAGATTGCAACTGACGATAGATATGATAATCTGGGAGGAACTATTTTCGATGATGTTTTGAAAAATACTTTTTTTGAAGATACTTTTTTGGGCTTTTCTTATATCGTATCTAGCACTTCAGACCAAAATGAACAACAAAAATACTACTCACGTATTTTTAAACATATCAACACATTAGGGAAAGCGTTGCTGCCAGAGGAAAGTCGCCGGGCATTATATTTCCTAAACAGCAAGTACACGACATTATTGGATTCCGATGCTCTTAAAAGTATTACAATCATGCAAAACGCGGAACCTAAAAATCCTGATTTTGTACGATATTTGGCATATCTTTTTAATTACTGTAAATTAAATGATCCAAATACTACAAAAGTTGCTTATGGTTATGGTAGAAAACGAGAAGAGTATTTCTCTGAATTTATCACTACTGTTGTGGAAGAAAAAAACGACCACCCAAAATTTCCTGCAATAACAACAATCTTCTCTAATTCGAACAATGATATTAATAGCAGACTTGAAAAACTAAAATCAGCCATACTAAATTTATCCATTCCAAAAAGTTTCAACACAATAATTGATGCTGATATGTATTTATTTGGTTTGATTTATTTTGTTGTAATCAAGGACAAAACTATTGATATAGCAAAGAATGAAAAGATTATCTCTTCAATTCAGAATAAAATTGATGATTCCAGCTTTAAAACAGAAGCCCATAAACGGGCACCAAATGCTCTAAAATACACGGTTGGACGAATTAAAGAATCTATTCAAATCTATCAACGATATGTACAAGAGCCAGCACTATAGATTTATCACTACACCGCTTTCAAAGATTTTGGAAGACGGCGTGAATGCCAGCCGTGGCATAGGCAGTGGTATAGAAACCTATCCGCTATGCGATTACATCATGCAGTCAATATTCCTGAAAATGACAGGCGCACAAGAGCAAAAAATGAAGTGTATATGCTGGGAAATGGCTACAAATGATTATAACTATCGATACGAGTATCTTAATAACAAGAGCTATGGTGAACATTCTGACTATAAAAGCAAAAACAATATATACAACGATTTAATCAAACAAATTCCAGAGTTCGATAAAACAATAATTACAACAGATGTTTCAAATATAAAAAATATAGTCATTGACATTTTGGATAACACAAATTTGTGTGCTTCTCAACAAAAGAGTTTTTTATACTTCAAATCAGATAGTAAAATATTAAAGGACACTCAAATTAAACAACAACAGAAAGAGTCGTACCCACTATTTCAATCTGAATTGAAAGATTATTACGAAGAAATTGTTTACAAGCATCGCAATCGATGCGCCCACAATCTAACATCATATCAACAAAATTTGCCGACACTCAACACATTGGCAGATTCAAATTATATCTATCATAACTATTTCTTTCGCTTCGCCATTTTGATATTGATTGACGAAATATTTATATGCCTATACAAAAAATATATTGAGGCGTTGGAAAACAACATAAATTGGTGACTGCATGTTCAAACCATTGTAAATGTCCATTATAAATTATAAATCAAAATGAAAACCTCCATCCGATTTTACAACGACCACGAAGTGCGTGCCATCTGGGACGAGGAGAAAAATCAATGGTTCTTCTCGGCTGTGGATATTGTATTCGCCATCACAGAAAGTCCCAATCCCCGCAAATATTGGAGCGTGCTGAAAGCCAGGCTCAAAAAAGACGGAAACGAGTTGACTACAAAATGTAGTCAACTGAAACTGACGGCTACCGATGGCAAAAAATATGCAACCGATTGTTTCCCTCAAAACAAGATTGAGGATTTGGTGAGAGCCATTCCCAATAAAAATGCTGCCGATTTTCTGGATTGGTTCACATACAGCGACAACACCATCGATGGCAAAAGCAAAAAGAAGGCTTACGAGTTTATCGAAAGCAATCTGTTGGAAAACAAGAATGTAGGCACGACAAAAGGCTTGCAGCAGATTCACGCTTTTCTGTTCGGCGGCCTCTACGATTTCGCCGGACAAATCCGAACCAAAACTATTTCGAAAGGCGGATTTACCTTTTGCCTTGCCCAATATCTGGAGCAGGCACTGGCCTCCATCGACAAAATGCCTGAAAACACTTTTGATGAAATTGCCGACAAATATGTGGAAATGAACGTGGCGCATCCTTTTATGGAAGGCAACGGCCGCAGCACCCGCATCTGGCTCGATATGATTCTGAAAAAACGTTTGAAGAAATGTGTGGACTGGAGCAAAATCAACAAGAACGACTATCTGCAGGCAATGGAAAAAAGTGCTGCCGACAGCACGGCAATAAAAACTCTGCTTCTTCGTGCATTGACCGACAAGATTGACGACAGAGCGATTTTCATGAAAGGCATTGATTATTCCTATTATTACGAGGAGAATTGAAACAAGCCATTCGATGCTCCTTTCACCTAAAATTATTATTTTTGCAGCGAATTTAAAAACACACGAAAATGTCAAATATTGTAGCAATTGTGGGGAGACCCAATGTAGGGAAATCAACGCTTTTCAACCGTCTGCTGAAGCAGCGCATGGCCATCGTGGAAGAGACCAGCGGCGTGACCCGTGACCGTCACTACGGGAAGAGCGATTGGAACGGAAAGGAATTCACCGTCATCGATACCGGCGGCTATGTGGTTGGGTCAGACGACATCTTCGAAGAAGAAATCCGCAAACAGGTTGACTTGGCCATCGATGAGGCCGATGTCATCATTTTTGCCGTTGATGGCATGGCTGGACTGCACGTCCTCGATGAAGACGTGGCACTCATCCTGCGTCAGCAGAAGAAACCCGTCCTCGTGGCCGTCAACAAAATCGATGAACCAAACAAAACGGCACTTATTGCCGAATTCTACGGCCTCGGTTTGGGCGAGCCTTACGCCATTTCAGCCATGACGGGTTCGGGCACCGGCGAATTATTAGACAAGGTGTGCGAACTGCTGCCAGCAGACACCACCGACTTCAACACCGACCTGCCGCGTTTCACCGTGGTTGGACGCCCGAATGTCGGCAAATCATCGCTCATCAACGCATTTTTAGGCACCGACCGTCACATCGTCACCGACATTGCCGGCACCACCCGCGACAGCAACTATACACGTTACAACGCCTTCGGCATGGATTTCATGCTCGTCGACACCGCCGGTCTGCGCAAAAAGAGCAAGGTGGAGGAAGACATTGAGTTCTATTCCGTGCTGCGCTCCATCCGTGCCATCGAAGACTGCGATGTAGCTATCCTTATGCTCGATGCCAACAACGGTTTCGAGGCTCAGGACATGAACATCTTGCGCCTGATTGAAAAGAACAAGAAAGGTCTTGTGGTTGTCGTCAACAAATGGGACACCATCGAAAAGGATTCCAATACGCATTTGGCTTTCGAGCGCGACATTTACGAGAAGACGGCACCTTTCACCGACTTCCCAATCATATTCACCTCGGCCATCAACAAGCAACGCATCTACAAGGTTTTGGAGACCGCCCATCAAGTCTACGAAAACCGAGAACGCCGTATTCCAGTCCGCGAACTGAACGACAAGATGTTGGAAATCATCGGTTCCGTACCGCCACCGAGTGCTTCGCGCGGCCGTTATGTGCGCATCAAATACATCACCCAGCTGAAGGGTCTTACACCTCAATTCATTTTCTTCTGCAACCTGCCTAAGGATGTAAAGGATTCCTACAAACGCTTCCTGGAAAACAAGATTCGTGAGACTTGGGATTTCAATGGCGTGCCGATTCAATTGATTTTCAAGGAGAAGTAGTAGAGTGGAAAGTGATGAAGAGGAAAGTGGAAAGATTTGAAGGGGAAAGTGGAAAAGTGGAAAGTTTGGAGTTAGGAGTTAGGAGTATTTAGCTCGTTGAGCTTGTCGAAACGATTTATTTGTTTTTGGTTATTGGTTTTCAGTTCTTAGTTCTCAGTTCTTAGTTCTCAGTTTACAGTTCTTCAAAAGTCTAATAGTCAAATAGTCCACAAGTCTAATTGTCTAATCTTTAAATTATTAAATCTCAAATCTTTAAATCAAAACAGTCAAGAATCAATGGACATCAAGGAAGAAGACATTGTTAGAATGGACAAATGGCTGTGGGCGGCGCGGCTTTTCAAGACGCGCTCGCTGGCTGCCGATGCCATCAAAGGCGGCAAGGTGAAGATGAACGACACGGCTGTAAAGCCTTCGCGCGAGGTAAAAGTCGACGACATCATTCAGGTTCAGATTGAGCAACTGCATAAAGTGGTGCAAGTGAAGACCATAGTGAAAAACCGAGTCTCACCGAAACAAGTTCCCGAAGTCTACACCGACTTGACACCGAAAGAGGAATACGAGCGCATCGAATTCATGCACGCCTACAAAGCCGAGTACCGCGACCGTGGCGCCGGCCGGCCGACAAAGAAAGAACGACGGTTGATTGAGAAGATGAAAGACGATATGTAAATAAATGAATCAGCCCTGGCCAAATGGTCAGGGCTGATTTTTTGAATCATAATTTGGGGCGGTAGAGACGCGACATGTCACGTCTCTACGCAATCCCAAATCATTTCATTTATTTAACGACAGTAACGCGCTGTGTGCTAACGCCGTTTTCGGTAGCGATGCGGACCATGTACACGCCAGCGTTGAACTGGGCCATGTTGATGATCTGCTGTTCGCCTTCGACTTCTGCATCATAAACCACCTGACCGAGGACTGATACCACTGTGATGCGGTTCATGTTCTGGGCTTGGATGGTGATGTTGCCGTTGGTCGGGTTAGGATACAGGGCGATTTCGCCGTTTTCAGCAACGCTTGTCACCACGACGATGACGTAGTTGTTGGCCGGGTTGGCTTCGCTTGCTGCTGGTTCTGATTCGCAGCCGTTGCTGTAGAGGGCGCGGACCTGGTAGTAATACATACCAGCTGCCGTTGCATCGAAGTATTCGTAGTAGTTCGTGCCGTCGATGGCGTCAACTGAACCGATGAGTTCGTAGTTGACATTGTCGGTTGAACGGTAGATGTTGTACTTAACGATTTCTGCACGGTTAGCGAATGCAGGACGGTTACCCTGCTTGCTGATGCCAGCATTGGCGAGGACACCATCAGGTGTGCCGTTCAGGGCAGGAACTTCGATAGCGGTTGCAGGGATACCCTTAGCCATGTTGGTCACATAGCCG
>NZ_JBADWU010000038.1:0-19042 GCF_056203535.1 Candidatus Limimorpha sp.
AATCAGTAGCTATGGAAAACATAGGAAATTTTCTTCAAAGTTACTGATTTCCAAGATATTATGCAAGTGTTTTAACTAAAAAAAACACCGGATTTTTCCGTTTTTTTGCTCTTCTTGAAATTTTTGTCATGTACTAAGAAGATTTTGTAATTTTGCATAACAAAACTATCCATATTATTGGGTATGTTTTCTTGAAACAAGATAGAATATTGAACGACAATTAATTAATATGAAAGTTTTCAACATAAACGATTTCAGAGTTTTCCATCCGGAAATAGTGGAATTCAAAACAGACGTGTATTACCTGAACGTTGCAAATGTGCTTTATGAAATTATCAGCAAGTCGTTGTCTGGCAGGGATATGGAGTACGAATTGAAGGAAACCATCGCAATGCGCGTGGCACACTATTTCGAGGATGTGGTGTGCGACCTTGGCATTTGGAGGGCTTTCACTGAAACGCATTTGCGTCGGTATGGCCGTCCGCTGCCGTTCTATTCGCTTGACGATATTGACGAGTATTATCCCGATGAGGTACATGTGCAGGATGTGCAGTTTATTATTTGGAATGTCATTCAGTCAGCCTACGAAGATCGGTTTATGAATCCGGAAAATCCTGGCTTTGAGGCATTGGCAAAGTCGTTGTATGCGGAATTGGACAAACGGTTTGAGCAGGCACCTGTAAATGAACAATATAAAACATTTGCTTACGAGATAGCTGATGCCAATCATCCTGATGCACCATTCACATTGCGCAATATTTGGATGTGGCTACTTTCGGCAAATTATCTTATGACGACAGGAAAAGTTGAAGAAGAAATGTCGCTGTATGAAGAAAAACTGTCTTTCATAGATAACGATGAACAGAAACACTATACTTCAATGTCGGATGCCAGTGTGCGGGTAAGGATTGGACCACTAAACATGACTGCACCTGAATGGTATGCCGCCATGTGCAGGAGCGAAGAGTCGGGAAATGCCAAATTATTGGCTGAGAAAATTGAGGCGATGGATTATCGTGAAATAACGGTTTATAAAAAGCTTTCCAGCAAAGGTGACAGCATGAAGATTGAAAGTCCCAAAGGTGAAGTGTTGGATGTCCCATATTTTGGGTTCCTTGATCCTGACGAAGTGAAACTGACGACATCAAAGACCTCGGTATTCATTGGTGCGTTGTTGCGTTGGGATAATGTTTGGCTTCCTTTCGGAATGACGACATGGAATAATGCAGAAGAGGTGTTTGTGGAAATGAAAGACGATTGGGAGAGCAGACAAAGAACGGCCAAATTTGTTCCAGCCAAGGTGAAAGAAAAATTTGGCGATCAACGTTTGTTCTTTTTAAAAGATAAAAAGCAGATAAAGTATTGGTACAAAGAACTTTTCGGTAAGGACGTTCCAATGACAAATTCATCAGACGATTATTATGATTTTCCAGATGATGAACCGATTGCCATGTATCTTGATGACATGGGCGATTTATGCATCGCGCCGATTGCAGGTGCAATAGCTTTGGATGATAACCCATATTACGACCCGACATTTGCTGATGAACTTGGTCTTGCCGTTTTAATGTTGCCAGATTTTGTCGACAAGGCATTTACCGACTATCTCGTCAGCAACAATCTTCTGCCAGACGCCGCTTGCAATTCCCTCAAAGGACACGAACATGGTCATAAACTGATACAATCCAACATCGGCTTTTTGAAAGAATATTTTCGCGGGATATGGTGAAAGGGAAAGGCGTTTTTTGAATCGGCTATGGCAGCATTTAATTAAAAAATGCTATTTTTGCAAAGTAAAAATCAAGTGAGTTTACCGTCAAGTTTGCCACCGTAACTTGGGAGAACGATGCCGATTTTGCGCCGGAATATCTCTACGACATCAGTATTGCAGCTTGATGATTTCAAACTCCAAAACCTTATCATAATCCCGTGCCATGCAAATTTTTACGGTTTTCTTGGTGAGGTTGTAAACCGCTGACCATTGTGTGTTGCTGGTCTTTTCTGCCGTTGCGGTTTGCGACACATCTTTCAGCAGTTGCATGGCTTCCTCTTCGGTAAAAACGCCGTTTTTTGCTTCGTAAACATCCTTTACTTTTTCATAGCGGTCGAAGCCGTGGCCGATGTGCTGCCAGCCTTCGTTGAGATAGGCGTTTGTGACATATTTTGCTTCAACAGGACTCATTGTCCAAGACTTATCACCTTCATTATGAATGTATTCCAGCACAACGGAATGTCCTTTTGCATCGGAAATCAGGAAATGGTAACTGTGCGGAATCTCGCTTTTCGTTTTGTCGGCAAACATATTGTATTGCTGCATCAAGGCAAGGGCTTCATCAGTGTCGGCGGCTTTATCCAACATGATGCGCATGGCGGAAAGCGTCATAATGTCGTGTTTTTCAAGGTCGTATTGTTCCGTTCCTTCGCCATCGAGATACAAAACGCTGACGGCTAATCCTTTTTCGTTCATGCCGTCCATCAAAAGATAAGGTGCAACGATGAGCAGGGAATTGTCTGATTTTCCGTCATCCAAATCACCTTGCTTTTTACCAACCAATGAAAAAGGTGCCATGGAAATGGAGGCATAGCCACTTTCGGGTTGCGTCTTCACCAAAACCGAAGCCGATGGATCGGAAAAAGTGAAATCGAAGTTACGGGCATAAATAATGTCGCCATCGGGAGTGACGGCTTGAAATGCGCTGCAGGCTGGCAAAAGGCTTTTGATGTGAAAGACGGCCTTGAAAGGATTCATCATTTTTGTGACCGCATACTTGACAAATGACGGAACGGAAGTGACATCGTTTTCAATCAAGCGGTCTAAATCGTAATCATATTGATAATCAAGTTCGTATAGTAGCCCGTTATCAACGTTTTTCAGGCCGGAAAGCATTTCAGCCTGCGCCTTTTTCAAGGCACAGGCTGGATTGCTGTTTTGAGCGTTTGCTGCCATTGCAAACAGCAAAACGCTGAATATTAAGAATTTTTGCAAAAAATTCATTCTGCTGGCTTATATTCCAATCCCATATTGTAAAGGATGAAAGAATAGATGTCTGCTTGTTCTTCCAAAACCTTTGAAATCGGTTTGCCACCACCATGACCGGCTTTCGAGTCGATGCGGATAATCTTAGGTTCATTACCGGTTTGGGCAGCCTGAAGCGTTGCGGCATATTTGAATGAATGTGCCGGAACAACGCGGTCGTCATGGTCGGCAGTCGTGACCATAATTGCTGGATAATGAACATCTTCGCCACTCTTGATGGTGTGCAATGGTGAATAGGCATGCAGTGCCTTGAACATTTCTTCGCTATCTTCGCTAGTGCCGTAATCGCTGGCCCAGTTCCAACCGATGGTGTACAGATGATAACGCAGCATGTCCATCACGCCGACTTGTGGAACGGCAACACAGAACAAATCAGGGCGCTGATTGACGACAGCACCGACCAAAAGGCCACCATTTGAACCGCCATTCAAGGCAAGATAATCGGCTGAGGTGTAATTGTTTGCAATCAGATATTCAGCGCAGGCGATGCAGTCGTCGAAGACATTCTGCTTCTGGAGTTTCGTGCCAGCCAAATGCCATTCTTCGCCGTATTCGTTACCGCCACGCAGGTTCATCTGTGCATAGATGCCGCCGTTTTCAATGAACGGAAGACGTGAGGTTGAGAAACCAGGATTCAGCGTGATGTTGAAACCGCCGTAGCCATAGAGCAGGGTAGGGTTGGTGCCATCTTTCACAAGGCCTTTCTTGTAAGTCAGGAACATAGGGACTTTTGTGCCGTCCTTCGAATCGACAAAAACCTGTTCGGTGACGAAATCTTCGGGCACGAAATCGACTTCAGGAGCGCGGAAAACGGTCGAGGTGTTGCTGTCGATATCGTATTTGTAAATCGTGGTCGGGAAGGCAAACGATGTGAAGGCATAGAAGATTTCCTTTTCATCGTAACGGCTGCTGAAACCGACAGCACCGAATGTCGGCAATGCGATTTCGTGCATCTTATTGCCATTCATATCGAAAACAAACGAATGATTTGCAGCATCTTGGTCGTATGTGACAATCATCTTGCCGTCAGCAAGGTTGATGCCTGCAATGACATTTTCCGATTCAGGAATGATGGTTTCCCAGTTTTCCATTTGAGGATTCTTGGCCGAAACGCGGCAGATACGACCTTTCGGTGCGTCGTAATTGGTGTAAATGTAGAGCACATCGTCGATGACATCCATCGGGCTATAAGAATAGTTCATGTCGCTGGCAATTTGCGCGAACTTGCCGTTAGGGTCTTGCATGTCGCGAATCCAAAGGGTGTGGCCTGCGCCTTGTCCGCTTTCGATGAGGAACATGTATTTCTCGTCTTCCGTCAAGCTGATTTGGTGGAAATAACGTGGCTGTGCCGGATTTTCATAGAAGAGCTGGTCTTCGTCTTGGCTTGTGCCCAACTTATGGTAGTAAATCTTGTGGTTTTCATTGACGTTCGAAAATTCCTTGCCTTCTTCCGGAGCATCGTAGGCCGCATAGAAGAAACCATCCTTATACCATTCTGCGCCTGTGAATTTGGCCCAAAGGATATGGTCGGGGAGGAGTTCACGGGTCTCAATGTCCATAACGTAGATTTCGACCCAGTCGGAACCGCTGCGTTGAATGGTGTAAGCCAGATACTTACCATCATTCGACTGATGGCAGCTGCCCAATGAAACCGTACCGTCGTCCGAAAGTTTGTTCGGATCGAGAAGAACTTCAGGTTCAGCATCCAATGATTTCTGCATGTAAATCACGCTTTGATTCTGCAAGCCATCGTTCTTTGAAAAAGTGTATCTTCCAAAACGTTTCGATGGCACGCTGTAGCGTTCGTAATTGACGAGTTCCGTCAAACGGTCTTTGATGGCACCACGGAAAGGAATGTGATTCAGATAATCTTGAGTGACAGCCCTTTGTGCTTCCACCCATGCCGATGTTTCGGCGGAAGTGTCATTTTCCAGCCAACGGTAAGGGTCGGCGACTTTTGTTCCGAAATAATCGTCAACGACAGTCGTGTCGCGACGAGTTTGAGGATATTCCTTCACGGAATAACGTTCAGCAGGCTGATTGCAGCTTGTAAATGCTAATACTGTTCCCATAGCGAGAATACTTGTTTTTATTTTCATGATTATGAAGTGTTTAAGAGTTTCTATTCGGTGACATCCATGTTGGTATTGTCTTCAATTCTCAAATTGCTAATGATGAATTTCTGCCTTTCCATGGTGTTTTTGCCCATGTAATAATCGAGCAGTTCCTTGATGCCGGAATCGCTGTTCAGGATGACTGGTTCCAAACGTATATTTGGTCCGATAAATGCCCTGAATTCGTCCGGCGAGATTTCACCAAGACCTTTGAATCGGGTGATTTCGGCTTGCTTGCCACATTTTTCCTTGGCAAAAATGCGTTCTTCCTCGCTGTAACAATAATGCGTCTCTTTCTTGTTGCGCACACGGAAAAGCGGTGTCTGCAATATGAAAACATGACCATTACGCACCACATCGGGATAAAACTGAAGGAAAAAAGTGAGCATCAGCAGACGAATGTGCATTCCATCGACATCAGCATCGGTAGCGATGACAATGTTGTTATATCTCAGGTTTTCAATGTCTTCCTCAATGTTCAAGGCTGCCTGCAGCAAATTGAACTCTTCGTTTTCGTAACAGACTTTCTTACTCATACCCAAGCAGTTAAGTGGTTTACCGCGCAAACTGAAAACGGCTTGCGTCAGCACATCACGACTCTTGGTGATGCTTCCCGATGCTGAATCACCCTCGGTGATGAAAATCGTGCTTTCCAAACGTTTTTCATGATTGGTATTCAGGTGAATACGGCAATCACGCAGTTTTCTGTTGTTCAGGCTGACTTTCTTTGCGCTGTCGCGTGCTGCCTTCTTGATGCCTGCAATTTCCTTGCGCTCCTTTTCGTTGGCTAAAATCTTTTGCTGAAGCACTTGCACCGAAGCGGGGTTCATGTGAAGATAATTGTCTAAATGACGTTTCAGAATGTCGAAAACGTAAGTCTTCAAAAACGGGCTGTCGTTGGTGCCGTCAGGATTGTTTGGTGCAAGGTGAGTGGAACCTAATTTTGTTTTCGTTTGTGCCTCAAATACAGGCTCTTGAATCCTCACACATAAAGCACAGGTTAAACCTTGACGGATGTCGGCTGGTTCATATTCCTTTTGGAAAAATTCGCGCACCACACGGGCGTATGCTTCGCGGAAAGCCGACTGATGCGTGCCGCCTTCGGTGGTGTGCTGGCCATTGACAAAGGAATAGAAATAGTCGCTCGACTGACCGTTGACATGCGTGAAAGCCGCCTCAAAATCCTCATCTTTGATGTGAATGATAGGGTAGAGGCCTTCACCTTCCATATTATGCTCCAAAAGGTCGAGAAGTCCGTTTTTGGAATAATAGCGTTTTTCGTTGTAAATCAGTGTCAATCCACGATTTAGGTAGGCATAATTCCAAATGCGCTTGTCGATGTATTCGTCAACGTAATGGTAATTGCCAAACAAAGCCGTGTCGGGAATGAACTCAATCAGTGTGCCGGGTTCTCCGTTGCAGTCAAGAATGCCGCTGTCGGAAGTCAGTTTGCCTTGTGAAAACTCGGCAATGCGCGTTTTGCCTTCGCGGATGGCTTGTGCCTTGAAATAGGATGATAGAGCGTTAACTGCCTTAGTACCAACGCCATTCAAGCCAACGGATTTCTGGAAGACTTTGCTGTCGTATTTTGCGCCGGTATTCAGTTTCGACACGGCATCGACAATCTTTCCCAATGGAATGCCACGGCCATAGTCACGTATCCTGACCTTGCGTTCAGCCTTGTCCACAGTGATTTCAATCCTTCGACCAAAACCTGAAGTAAACTCATCTATCGAATTGTCAATCACTTCTTTAATCAAAACGTAAATGCCGTCATCTTGCGAAGCACCATCGCCAAGTTTGCCGATATACATACCCGGACGACGCCTGATATGTTCCATATCTTCAAGATGTACGATGCTGTCGTCGTTGTAGTTTTCAGTGTTAGGTACAGGATTTTCGTCTTGTGCGAAAATGTCTTTCTCTTCGTATTCGTTGTCCATAAATGCCTATTTAACTTTCATCGAAATACAAATCCACCGACACAAAGTGAGGAAATTCCGATTTGGTGCAAAGATACAAAATAATACCGTATTTCTTGGAAAGAAATGGTTTTGTTTTTATATTTGCAGCGTCTAATCAATAATTGTATTTGTTATGAAAAGATTTCCTGTCGTTTGCCTATCTGTTTTTTTAGGTCTTTTTCTCGCTTGCAACAAACCGAGTGTTCAACCCGAATCTGCGCCCGAAGTTGAATTTAAGGTGCATGACACCCTTGAGTATTTCTATGACAATGAACCTAAAGTAAGAATTGTCTGCACGGTGGATTGTGATTTGCCTGTTGATTCTGTTTGGTGGGGCGTTTATTGCAGTCCGTATGGCCCTGGTCAAGGATCCTCGTATGACTATAGTCTTATGCAAAAGCAAGATGGAAAGTTCATTTATGTATTGTGTGTGCCTTTTGAATATACTCTTACCTGCCGTTATCGCCTTAGTATCGGTGGCTGGAGTTATAATACAGATTTATTTGAGTTGCATGTGACAGAACACGAATTGGATACTATCCAACCATAATACTAATTCATTGAGCACCACAAATAAGCGAGCCGCAACTTGAAAAATCAAATTGCGGCTCGTTTCAATTTAACATAATGTTCAGAATGGCAAATCGTCCGTTTCGCTTGCTGGTGCTGGGAAATCGGGCACTGAAGCAGGCATCGGTGGCGTCTGATGCATCATTGGTTGTGCCTGTGGTTGCTGTGCGTAGGGCTGTTGTGGAGCAGCGGCTGGTGCAGTTGCGCCAACTGGGTCGAAACGCCATGCGCGGACATCTGTGTACCATTTTCCGTTAAACTCTCGTGATTCAACAGAAATCTGTACTTTGACCATTTGACCTGGTGCGAGTTTTTTTGCTTCCTCAGCAAGGTTCGACCAGCAAATCACGCAGACTTGCTTTGGATATTGTTCGTCGGTTTCAACGATCAATTCCTGTTTGCTCCAAGGACCACGTGCGCTGGTGCCTGAAACCAAATTTCCTAATCTTACGACTTTTCCTATAAGTTCCATTGTATGATGTTTTAATATTGTATGCTTTGTTGAATGGCTGCAAATGTACTGCATTTTTCCCAAATATTCCTATATTTGTGCGTATTTTTTAAAATCTTACTTTTACAAAATAATCTTTATTATGTTAAATAGAAAATTTCAGACAAAGAAAAAGCCCCGGTCTCCCAGGGCTTTATCATTTTTATTTGACAATTTATTATTCTGCATCAAGAGCTTTGGCTTCTTCATACATTTTCAGTTGTGAATACATTTGCTTCAGAACTTTCTTCAGTTCTGGTGAAGGCTGTGCATCGTAGCTTTGCTTGATGTATGGAAGACCTTTGCTCAACATTTCATTCGACTGTTCCATCAAAGTGTTGTATTTGTCAACTTCGTGAATGTCAAGTTCATTGGCTTCTGTTGAAAGAGCTGCACCGGCTCTCAGGTAAGCGATACCGAGGTTGTAGATTGCATCCATGAAATCAGGCTTGATTTCGATAGCTTTGCTGTAGAATTCAACAGCCTTGTCGAAGTTGTAAAGATCCTTATTGGTTTCGTCACCGTAAATGGTACCGATGGCATACATGATTGAAACGTTACCTGGATCGAGTTCATTCAGTGAAAGCAGGTCGTTCAGGGCTTCCTGGCTCTTGCCTTCGTTGATGTAAAGGTTGACCTTTTCGATCAAGAGACCTGGATCATTTGGAGTGGCTTCAAGACCCTTGGAAATCATTTCAAAAGCTTTGTCGTTGTTGCCCATTGCATTGTAGACAGATGCCAGACTCTTGTAAATGTCAGGCTGATTGTAGCCATTGTTCTGAAGTTCAGTGTAATAAGCTAAAGCCGTGTCATAGTCTTTTGAGTAAATGCATGAGCTGGCAGCAAGTTTCAGCATATCGTTTGCATCAGGATTCTGAAGCATGATGGCAATGTCGTATGCCTTTTTGAATGAAGGAGCTGCATTGACAAAATCGGAAGCATTGTAAGCGTCAGCACCCTTTTGATAATAGTTGTTCATCACAACGGCAACTCTCTGATAAATGTCAGCCTTGTTGTCGTTCAGATAGCCTTCATCCTTCATGCAGTTGGTCAGTGATTCGAATACCTTTCCCTCTGCATCGCCAGCCAGAGCTATCAATTCAGGATTCTTTGAATCAATCACATTTTGATAGATGATGGCGCGATAGTGCCATGCTGTTGCCTGGTCTTTCGGCTTCATGCCAAGAAACTGTTCGTGGTTGACGCACTTTTCAATGGAAACCATAGCTTTGTCATACTGAGCATTCTTGTTGTACATGTAGGCGTCAGTTCTGTCTTTCTTCTGGGCCATCATCACGTTTGCGGTGAGCAGGACGGCCAACAAAATCATTACTTTTTTCATTTTGATAGTATTTGTTTAAGTTAATAATTCCTATTTTGATTTTCCATTAGCAATTTCCGTTCCAAAATTATTCTTCACTTGGATTTGTCTCGGTGTTTTCCGTTTCGGAAGGATTTTCGGTCGGGGTCTCCCCTGCCTGATTTTCCACGGTTTCTGTGTTTTCAACCGTTTCCTCTTCTTCGTCAACATGCTCCACCTTGGTGACGGCTGCAATCTGGTCGTTGCCACGCAGGTCAATCAGCTTGACGCCTTGCGTTGCACGACCCATGATGCGTAATGTATTGACAGCCAAGCGGATTACGATACCCGACTTGTTGATAATCATCAGGTCTTCATCATCAGTAACACTCTTGATTGCAATAAGTTCACCGGTCTTGTCGGTAATGTTCAGAGTCTTGACACCCTTTGTGCCTCTGTTGGTGATGCGATAGTCCTCAATATCAGAACGTTTGCCGTAACCATTTTCGGAGACAACAAGCACATTTTGTTCAGGACTATTGATGCAAATCATGCCAATGACCTCATCTTCTTCCGAAGCCAAAGTGATAGCCTTCACACCTGATGCGTTTCTGCCCATTGGCCTGACAGTCTGCTCGTTAAAGCGGACAGCCTTGCCCGAACGCAGTGCCATCAGCACTTCATCGTCGCCGCTGGTGAGGCAGGCTTCAAGCAACTGGTCGCCTTCGCGGATGGTGATGGCGTTGATACCATTTTTGCGCGGACGTGAATAAGCTTCAAGCGTCGTCTTCTTGATGATACCCTTCTTCGTGCAAAGGATGATATAATTGTTGTTGATGTAATCTTCATCCATCAAATCCTTGACATTCAGGTAAGCCAACACTTTGTCATCCTTTTCCACATTGATGAGGTTCTGGATGGCGCGGCCTTTGCTGTTCTTGCCTTCTTCCGGGATTTCGAATGCTCTCATCCAGAAGCACTTGCCTTGCTCGGTGAAGAACAGCAGGTAGTTGTGATTGGTGGCGGTGAAGATGTGCTCGATAAAGTCGGTGTCGCGAGTTGCAGAGCCTTTCGAGCCTTTGCCGCCACGGCTCTGAACGCGATATTCGGTCAAAGGCGTGCGCTTGATATATCCGAGGTGCGAAATCGTGATGACCACGGCATCGTCAGCAATGATGTCTTCCATGCGGAATTCACCTGCAGCCGGAACAATCTTGGTGCGGCGGGCATCGCCATATTTTTCCTTGATGACGAGCAATTCATCCTTCACGATTTGGAATTGCATATCCACATTTTGTAGAATATCGTGGAAATGTTGGATGCGCTGGTGCAGTTCGTCGAGTTCATCCATAATCTTAAGAATTTCGAGACCTGCCAACTGACCCAAGCGGTAAGCCACGATTGCGGAAGCCTGTGGGTCGTCGAAACCGAACTTTTCCATAATGGCAGCCTTGGCTTCAGGCGTGCCACCCTTACAAGCACGGATAGTAGCAATGATTTCGTCCACAATGTCGATGGCACGTGCCAGACCTTCAAGAATGTGAGCGCGTTCTTCGGCTTTCTTCAGGTCGAATTGTGTACGGCGCACCACCACTTCGTGACGGTGATTTACGAAATGCTCAATCAACTGCTTGAGATTCAATGTGTAAGGACGACCATTAACCAAAGCCACGTTGTTCACACTGAACGAACTTTGCAATGGCGTCATCATGAACAGTTTGTTCAGCACGACATCAGGGTTGGCATCGCGTTTCAGTTCGTAAACCACGCGGATACCTTTTCTGTCTGACTCATCGCGAATATCGGCAATGCCTTCTATTTTCTTTTCACTGACGAGGTCGGCGGTCTTCTTGATCATTTCGGCCTTGTTCACCTGATAAGGGATTGAGGTTGCAATGATGCGTTCATGGCCGTTGTGTTCCTCGATATGCGTTTCGCCGCGCAAAACGATGCGTCCCCTACCCGTCTCAAATGCCTCACGGACACCTTCGTAGCCGTAAATCACGCCGTAAGTCGGGAAATCAGGTGCCTTGATGTATTGCATCAGTTCCTGAATGGTGATGTCGCGGTTGTCGATGTAGGCCACAATGCCGTCTACACATTCGCTCAGATTGTGTGGTGCCATGTTGGTGGCCATACCGACGGCAATGCCATTGGTGCCATTCACCAGCAAGGCAGGAATTTGCGTAGGCAGAACGGTCGGTTCCTGCAACGAATCATCGAAATTGTTCTGGAAATCGACGGTGTCTTTTTCGAGGTCGTCAAGCATTTCCTCGGCAATCTTTTTCAGACGGGCCTCGGTGTAACGCATGGCTGCCGGGCTATCGCCATCAACCGAACCGAAGTTGCCCTGACCATCAACCAATGGATAACGCAGCGACCAGTTCTGAGCCATGCGGCACATGGCATCGTAAACGGCTGAGTCGCCGTGAGGATGATATTTTCCGAGCACTTCACCGACGATTCTCGCCGATTTCTTGTAACCGCTTTTTGATGTGACGCCCAAACCCAACATGCCGTACAGAATACGACGGTGAACCGGCTTCATGCCGTCTCTAACATCGGGCAGAGCACGCGAAATGATAACCGACATCGAATAGTCGATGTAAGCCGATTTCATCTGATTTTCAAGGTTTACCTTGATAATCTTTTCTCCCAAGTTTTCTCCTGATAAGTTTTCTCCTTCCATTATATGCAGTCTTTTTATTATTTTTCAAAATAAGTTGCAAATATAGTAATTTTTGCGTTTCAGTGTGCCGTTTTTTTCATTTTTTTCATTTTTTGATAATCTGTCAGTTTGGGTGGCGTGGACTGATTTTTGTTAGTACTTTTGCCGTGAAAAATTGGCGAGCAGCAAAAGCTGCTGTCATTATATTCATTGATTTGATAACCAATAAAATAACACTATATGGATGCAAAATTCTCTCCTCGGGTTCGTGACATTTTGACATTTAGTCATGATGAAGCGAAACGATTAGGAAATGTTTACGTGGGGTTGGAACATTTATTTTTAGGCATGTTGCGCGAAGGCGGCAGCTGTGCCATCAAAATTTTGGAAAACCTGAACCTGAACCTTGAAATCTTCACTAAGAAACTGGAAGCATCGGTGAAAACCAGCAATCCGGTTCAAGACAGCATGACGGCCATTCCTTTGACCAAACAGGCTGAACGTGTGCTGAAATTCACTTACATCATTGCCAAGGAATTTCATAGCGAAATCGTTCATTCCGAGCACCTTATGCTGGCCATTCTACACGAAAAGAACAACATCATTTCACAGAATCTGGAATTTGAAGCCATCACTTACGACAACTTCAAACAGGAACTGCTGAAATATTATACCATGACAGGAAAAAACACACCTGCCGAACCGCAAAAGTCTGAACCTAAGCAAGATGAAGATGTGACGAACAGCATTTTCAACGACGATGACGATGATGACGACGACATCATGGACGAAATCTGCAAGGAACGCCCGAAGAAGAGCAGCAACATCAAGAGCAAGACGCCGGTTTTGGATAATTTCGGTCGCGATTTGACCAAAGCCGCCGAAGAAAACCGCCTCGACCCTATCGTTGGCCGCGAGCGCGAACTGGAACGTATTGCTCAGATTCTCAGTCGCCGCAAGAAAAACAACCCGATTCTGATTGGTGAACCTGGCGTGGGCAAGTCGGCCATTGCTGAAGGTCTTGCTATCCGCATCACGCAACATCGCGTGCCACGCACCTTATTTAATAAACGCGTCGTCATGCTTGACATCGGTTCGGTGGTGGCCGGCACAAAATACCGTGGCCAGTTTGAGGAACGTATCAAGGCCATTCTCAACGAGTTGCAGAAAAATCCCGACATTATTCTCTTTGTCGACGAAATCCACACTTTGGTCGGCGCGGGCAATGCCAACGGCAGCCTCGATGCGAGCAACATGTTCAAACCAGCTTTGGCACGTGGCGAGTTGCAGTGCATCGGCTCCACTACCCTTGACGAATACCGCCAGTATATTGAAAAAGATGGCGCATTGGAGCGCCGTTTCCAGAAAATTCTGGTCGAACCGACAACGCCGGAAGAAACCGTTGAGATTCTGAACAACATCAAGTCGCGTTACGAAGACCATCATTTGGTTCGTTATACGCCGGAAGCTATCGAAGCCTGCGTGAAACTCACCAACCGCTATATGAGCGAGCGTCATCTTCCCGACAAAGCCATCGATGCCTTGGATGAGGCCGGTGCGCGAGTTCACATTAAAAACATTGATGTTCCTGCCGAAATCACGGAATTGGAGCAGCGAATAGAAAGTGTCCGCAAGGATAAGAAAGCCGCCATTAGCGAACAGAAATTCGAAGAAGCCGGCATGTATCGCGCTGAAGAAGTGAAACTTATGGATAAGTTGGAAGCCGCCAAAAAAGCTTGGGACGACAACGCCACCTCAAACCGTCAAGAAGTTACGGAACAGAATGTTGCGGAAGTTGTCGCCATGATGACAGGCGTTCCCGTGCAACGCATCGCCCAAAACGAAGGCAACCGCCTGATGAGTATGGAAACCGAATTGGCAGGCACTGTCATCGGTCAGGACGAAGCCATCAAGAAAGTGACGAAAGCCATCCGCCGCAACCGCGCCGGGCTGAAAGACCCGAACCGCCCGATTGGTTCGTTCATTTTCCTCGGTCCTACTGGCGTCGGCAAGACGTATTTAGCCAAGGTTCTGGCCAAGTATCTCTTTGATTCGGAAGATGCGCTTATCCGCATTGATATGAGTGAATACATGGAAAAATTCGCCGTCTCACGCCTCGTCGGTGCGCCTCCTGGCTATGTGGGTTACGAAGAAGGCGGTCAGCTCACCGAAAAAGTGCGCCGCAAGCCTTATTCCATCGTGCTTTTGGACGAAATCGAAAAAGCTCATGCCGATGTGTTCAACCTGTTGCTTCAGGTGCTTGATGATGGCCAGCTGACGGATAGCCTTGGCCGTAAGGTCGACTTTAAGAACACCATTATCATCATGACTTCCAACATTGGTTCGCGCCAGTTGAAGGATTTCGGAATGGGTGTCGGTTTTGGCACCGAAGCCAAGAAAAATGCCAAGAACGAATATTCGCAAAGCGTCATCGAAAATGCCTTGCGCCGTACTTTCGCTCCTGAATTCCTCAACCGTGTTGACGATGTGGTAATGTTCAATTCACTTGAAAAAACTGATATTCACAAGATTATCGACATTGAATTGCGTAATGTCTTCAAGCGTGTCGAGGAAATGGGCTATCGTCTTGAACTCACTGCCAAGGCCAAGGATTTCATTGCCGAAAAGGGCTGGGACGAACAATATGGCGCACGTCCGCTGAAGCGTGCCATCCAGCAATATGTCGAGGATGAACTGGCAGAAAAGATCATCACTTCAGACATGCACATCGGCGACGTCATCTCCATCGACCTTGATGATGAAAAACAGGAAATCATCATCAACGTCATCCCAATGGGCACAAAGGTAATTGTGGAAACAACGGTGTAAACGATTGTCTTACAGATTGTAAACGAATAAGAGCAGCAAGTGAAAAACCTGCTGCTCTTATTGTTTGTTACTATACGGATGTTTTAAAGCCGCTGATTTCGCAGAAATTTTGGATGCTTCGCATGAATTGACACTGATTTTTGCAAACACAAATTTGCGTTTTTCTCACAAATAATGACTATTCGAAACGTGTCAATTCAATCAAGTCAAAATACATTAAACGAGTTTTAGCGATTCGCCCTGCATCTCCTCTTCTCTAAAGATGGATAGGTGTTCTTGATTTTCTGTTGAAAATAAATACCTAAAACCATTTGATTCATAATAGTTTAACGTATTCTTGTCATTATAAGCATCAACGATTAGGAAACGGCATCCAGTTTTATTTGAGTCAACAAACCAAGACTTTATGAAATCCATCAGTTCTGTTCCAATTCCCTTTCCTTGAAACTCTTGTGAAACGCCCAATCGTCCGATCAAAACTCCAGGAAAGCGTCTCATGCTTTTCTCTCTTGGGACAACGCTTTTTATCTTCTTTCCCCTACTGTTTGGCAAATCGTCAACCCTGATGCTATCGTTCGAAATCGAAAAGCACATACAATTTTACGGACATTGGCAGCAAGACGGAAACAATATGTCTTTCCAAGCAATTGCCGACTATAATGAAATGAATCCACATTGAAGAATTCATCCAGATCATTGTTTTTGCATGAAAAAGCATCACTTGATTGTATGATTTCTTCAGTTAATTCGCTGAACACGCAGTCGTCAAACAAAAAGTTCCCCCATAACAGCACTACATCATATTGGCTTTTTTCAGAATAGCAACGGCTATTGCGATTTTTTCGCTAAAATCAAGATTGCCAGCGTTTTCAGAAGCTTTTTCCGCTTCATCAACAAAACGTGAGGCATCTTCGCCTGTAAGTGTCGGTATGGATTTAATTGCTAATGCCATAATTTTTCCCCTTTTTCGATTGCAAAAGTACACATATTTCCCGATCTCGCAAGTCTTTCATTTCCGAAACCTGATAAACGGAAAACACCGATTGAAGACGAACATTGATTTGACGGATTGACACGGATGTTTTTTTAACCGCAGATTGCATGGATTACACAGAAATTTTTGGATGCTTCGCATAAATTGGCACTGATTTTTAGCAAACACAAATTACCGATAATTTTCCGTTAATAATTTGACTGGCAGGAAATTATTGATTCATTTATGGAAAAAACTCCGCTACAAATTCGTCCAAACCGATGACAACGACTTTGGGGAAATCGCATTCTTTCAAGACGTTGAAATGGGAATCTTCACTTACAATGAAATCCGCGCCTGCTTGGATGGCGCAGTCGACAAATTTATTGTCATCATAATCCTGACGGATAAGACCAAAATGAAAATGTGGGGCATAAAAACGGCAAAAGGGACTGTTGACTATCGCTTCAACAATATTTTGGGCAACAAATGAATTTGCAACACGCTCTATAATCTCCTGATATTCGTTGAGGATTTCGTCGCTGACACACAAAACATATTTTCCTTCCCTAAAGGCCTGCCATGCAGGACGATAAGGGCTATGGATGGAAATCATCTGCACCAAGCAATTAGTATCTAAAACGACGAATCTGCTCATTTTTTGTATGGAGTGCGGTAATGGGCTGTCCGTAAATCTTCAAGTTTTTGCTGATTCCATTCGCCTGATTCCCATAGTTTTTCCATTTCCTCATCGGCACGTTTGGCGAAAAATTCCGAAATAGCCTGCTTCAGCAGCAGCAAATCTTTCTCTGATGTAAGGCTTGAAAACGCATTTAGCAACGCCAATTGCGCTTCGTTAAATACCGTTCTATCAACAGTTTGTTCCATATTGCTTGAGTTTTTCGACTGCAAAAGTACACATATTTTCCGATCTCGCAAGTCTTTCATTTCCCAAACCTGCTAAACGGAAAACACCGATTGAAGACGAACACGGATTTGACGGATTGACACGGATGTTTTTTTTAACCGCAGATTGCATGGATTACACAGAAATTTTGGATGCGCCCTTCGACAAGCCCCTTCGACAGGCTCAGGGTGCGCAGGGAGGAAGCGTATAAATTGGCACTGATTTTTAGCAAACACAATTCGCCGTAAGTCATAGCCGTTTGGTTTGTATTTTCGCTCATCGCCCTTGGTTCTGCCAGCACTCTGGGCATCACCGCCTCCGTGTCATCCCTTGCTTTTCTCCGTGTTATCTCTTATTGTAGTTGGAGATGCTATTGCGGCGATAGGAATCGGGGCTATTGGCGGTGGCGCGATGACTACTGGCAAACTAATGTCTATGTTCCCTGATTATTTTGAAACCATATAATTTTAATTGTTTTTACAAACTCTCATTAAAGAAATCTCTATTTGAAGAAAGAATCAGTACCTTTGCATCGTGATGTTCGAACTTCGCTCATGCACGACGGCAAACACAGCACTTCTCAACAACTTCGAGATTGTAGCCATAGCCATTATCGCTCTCATCTTCTTCACGGGAACTGTCTGCAAGCGACTGTGGTGTGCCATCGCACTCATGACCATCGCCAGCATTCTGCTCTTCATCGAACAGGACGACATTGCCGGTGCATTCCGCTTCTTTTACGGTTCGCGACTCGTCCTCGCCGCTACCATCTGCTGGGGTTTGGAGAACAACTGTACTCGACAGATATCCGATCGTGACCCGCTTGAAATTGTCATCATCAAAGGCTTCGGAAGTGACACTGGCATCCTCGTGCTTGCCCTCGTTCAAGACAATTCCTTTCCGTCGCCAACGAACCTCTTCATCACCAGCATAGTCATGGGCATCGGATGTGGGTTTGCTGCGAAAGAGAGTAACTACAAAGCCCCAATATCACTCACGATGCTGGGGCTTTTGTATTCTACTTGCGTTTCCTTGCTAAATATTCAATAGCAAACACTGGCCAACGTGGTACTTTGCGGATGTTTGTCCTGACGGCAGGAATGTCGCACAACAAGAAGATGGATGCCAGAAGGAGGGAGAACCAGATGACGTAGCCATACACCTGCTTGATTGCTACGAGCATCATGGAGTGGAGGTAGCTGCCACCCATAAATTCCCCGAAATCGAAATTCGTGAGGTCGAGGTTGGTAAGCGTCAACTGGCGACCGTAGTGCATCATGTCCTCATTGAGGAAATGCGAGAAGATGGTGGTATAGAAACCGTACCCCATGGCGCCGCCCAGATACATGTGAACGATGTTGAACAGGAACAATCCCATGAAGAACTGTTCAAGACTTGGCACCGATTCGTCCAATGCCCACATCAGCGTTGGTGCAAGGATGCCATAGCCAAAGCCACGGAGCATGATCGCCAAGCGGTATTGTTCAATGTTAACATTCATGCCTACAGTAGAATACATGAGCAAGGCGTATGCAAAGATGGATAGAAAGGCAATGCCGATAAGCTTCCATATTTTCCATTTCTGAACCTTTAACCAGTATAGGTCAAGCGCGATGCCGAGAAACATTCCTGGCAATGCCCACATGTATTGACTTTCCTTGGTCAATTCTTCAAGCCCCACGACTTCGGTGTAGAGTATCTCCTCAAGGGTATGTTCGGCACCGAATGCGAGCTCTGCCAACGTGACAACGATGAGTATCGGTACCACGTTGCGGCATTTCAGCAGTTGCAGTTCGACGTATGGATAGCGAATGTGAATCAGTCGGTAAAGAGTCAACCCAGCAAAGATAAGCGTGAATGCGCACACCATTCTTATATGCTGATTGGCGAACCATCGGTAGTAATCTCCATAAACAAAGATGTACGAAACGAGGAGCATCGTCACGCAGATGAGCAACGCTCCCTGCCAGTCAGTTCCCTTCAGCGAAAAGTGGTTGGGCATTGGGCAGAACGGGCGGCACAGCGTCATCTGCGTCAGCAATACGAACGACATTGTAACCACGGTGAAGACGTGCATCATCTGCCACGTAAAGTGGTGTCCAAACCATGCTGCAAGCCATCCACCACCCTCAATGGCTGTGAGAAGGATAATGTGGAGCATAGGGAAGAACACGGCGAAGTCGCGCTTAG
>NZ_JBADWU010000039.1:0-64546 GCF_056203535.1 Candidatus Limimorpha sp.
TCAAGAAAATCAGAATACTCAAGAACGGGAGAAAGGCCGTGTCATTCTTCAAGTACGGCCTGGACTACATCGCCGAGTGCATAATGAACCCTAATCATATACCTAAATTCGACATCTTTCAAATTTTGTCATGTACTTAGATACCGTGAAGTATACCCAGTCAGACATGGCAAGATTTATTCCTTCTTTCATTATGGTTACGCAGAATTAATAACTTTTTTGTCCAAATGCATTGAATTCAGAATATGGCATAAACAATTTAAAATCGCTATAGTTTGTATTTGCATAATTAGGAACAGTTTCTTCTTGAATGGTAAGTTGTCCATCAGGACTTCGATATTGGGAATTATAGCTTTCTGTTGGTCTTCCATCTGGTTCGTATACAAACATACAAACCCGAATTTTTTGCGCCCTGCACTCGTTAATGTCGAAATTAGTATGAATTTCCATCCCATTTACAGGTATTGTAACCCATGTCCATCCATTCCAAACATTTTGCATTTTTGAAACATTATGTGTTACCCACACTGAATTGATTTTTGCAGATGCGTTTTGAGCATATATATTTGATATGGCTATGAATGCAAAAATAAGTAATAAGACATGACGCTTTTTCATAGTTCGTGTAGCTCGATTAATATGTGAGATTGTTTCTAAAAAGCAGAGAAAAATCCGATAAAGAAACTTATGCCAAAACCAAGCCAAGCACATTTAGAATACGCTTTTGCTTCTTCTATGTTCTCGTCTTTTTTGACGAAATACAAAACCCACCCGATTATTGGGAATAAGAAAGAGATGATTTTTAGACCCGTATTGCCGTTGTTATTGTTTGACATGATGATGTTTTTTTTAAATTATTAAAACAATGAAATAATGCCCAAAATTATTTCTATTATTCCAACTACTATGCATGAGCCTCCGAACCAATCTCCAAAATCTTGATCAAATACCTTTGAGGCTATGACTGCAACGACTAAAGAAATAATTGCTGTTTCTATTGCAGCACAAATGAGCCAACCTAAAAAACTTCCTGCTTCTTCTGGATTCTCAGAGGCGAATTTAAATAGCCTAAAAATTCCATACGCAACTGCGCTTTTTGATGCTAAAATTACATTAAGCATATCTTTTTTATTTATTAGTTTCAAGCTCTGCATTTTTCACCTAATAGAATTCGCAGAGCCTTTATGAATCCTATAGGTTATCCCATTTATATGGGGTTTAATTTGCTCACAAAAGTATAATATTTAAATTTTGAAACACCATTTATACCCTATCCAAAATGGATTGCTTTTACCCTCCAAAATGGATAGTTACCGAATGTTCTCAAAGAAATTGTAATCCAAAATCACGGAAATGCGCCACAGCAAGGCTATGTCGATGGAACTTTTCTGAAAGATTTTGTGAAGGTTGTTGGTGGTGCATGGAATTTGTGCGGCAAGCCAGACCGCTGTCCGTCCTTGCTCGCGCAATTTGTCGTGAATCATCTTGCCGATATGAAGATTGTAATTGCCTTCCATTACCAACACCTTGTTTGATTGGCTTTGCACTGACAATAAAAAAGCGTGAACTTTTCATTGTATGCTTACTAACTTAGAAGGCTCTGGTAAACCGTTGACACTAATAAGCACGAAATAGTCCACGCCTGAAAACGCGAACTTTTCGCTTGCTTATTCCCGTGTCGAAAATTTACCAGATTTTACTAAGTGAGAATAAGAGCGCAAAGCTCAATATTATCATTATGTTATATTACTTTATTCCTGTATTTTATCTTTTTGATTTACAATTTCTTATTATGTTATTTCTCTATTACTTCCCAACGACCGCCTCTGTCGGAACCAATGCGACGGATCAGATTCATGTTTTTTAATTTGGAAATGTTTATTGCAACATGATGGCGTGATATTCCAATTTGACTTGCAATTTGTGCTTGTGTTATGTTCGGAGAAACCCTCAATAATTCAATAATTGCAAATTGCTTTTCTGTTACTTTTTCTGTTACCTTTTCTGTTACTTTCAGACCATTTTCTGGGTAGTTTTCTGTTACCTTGTTATTTGCTAATTCCAAATACTTTCCGCTTGCCTTGAACAGAATCATTATGTCGTTCGAATGGACAAGATATTGTGGTTCAGGCGCATTGTACGACTTGCAGGCTGCGCACATTTTTTCAATGCCGCGTCCCCAGGCCTCAATCAGTCCTGACCTGAAGAATCCGTTTGCAATATTTGGATTAAGTCTCCGCGAGCTATGTTTGTTCATCAAGTCGGCTGCCGTCCAATATTCGATATTTTGCGTTTCCTTTAGCGTCGTCATGCAATAAAACTCCAATAATGCCGCAAAATTATCATTTATTTCTTTTTCCAAAGAAACAACTTCATATTTTTGCACCAATATTCATAAAACGAAACTGTCATGAAGAAATCATTTTTGTTATTAGTCAGTCTCTGTGCGTTGGCCATGTCATCGGCTTTCGCTCAAAATGAAAAGCAATCTGCTGAATCTGTAAAAGTTGTTGGAAACGGTTCTGTGTCAAGTACTTTCACGGGTACTGTCGACTACGATACCTATTTCACTTCCGAACGTTTGCGCCTCGATTTTGTCTTGGCAGGCGACAGAAACTCACAATATGCTTTCTTGTCGGAACTGCACAAGGAATCGCAATGGGCCGGTTCGCCTAATGGCTTGATTGACCCTTTTGGCTACGGCCAGTATTATTTTGAGGCATTCGCCGATGGAAAACTGATTTATTCCAAAGGTTTCTGCACCTTGTTTGAAGAATGGCGCGCCACGGAGCAAGCCAAAAACGTGGCGATGGCAGTCAATCAGACGATTTGGATGCCTTTCCCGAAGCAGACTATACATGTCGTTCTCTATCAGAGGATTAAAAAGACGGGAATGTTAGAACCTTTTTTTGAGTGCGATATCGACCCGACCGACCGTCATATCATTCCAGGTGCTGAAAACGATTTCAAGGTGGTGCCGCTTATGGTGAATGGCGATTATGCCCATAAAGTTGATTTGGTTTTCTGCGGCGAAGGTTATACTGCTGACAAAATGGATAAACTTCACACTGATGCTGAGCGCTTTATGAATTACCTGTTCACGATGGAACCTTACAAATCGCGCAAAAACGATTTCAATGTGTGGTTGGTGGAGAGCATCTCCGAAGAGGCGGGAACAGACATCCCGAACTGGGGACAATGGCGCAAAACCATCCTCAATTCAAGTTTCGACACCTTCTATCAAGACCGTTATCTCACCATCCAGGACCATCGCAAGATTGCGTCGGTTTTTTCGGGTGCGCCTTTTGATTGCATTTTCATCATTGCCAATGAGACCAAATATGGCGGTGGCGGCATCTATTATTCCTACGCTATGGGTACTTCCGATGATGCATATTCCAATGAGGTTTTCATTCACGAGTTCGGCCATAGTTTTGCAGGTTTGGGCGACGAATATTTCTATGATGACGAGGTCTTGGAAGACTATTATCCATCCAATGTCGAGCCTTGGGAACCCAACATTTCCACTTTGGCCGATTTCTCGAAGAAATGGGAAGATATGGTTGAAAAGGACTTGCCGATTCCAACGCCGAATGACCGCTCATATATGGGACATGTGGGCGTTTTTGAAGGTGCGGGTTACACTTCAAAAGGCTGTTACCGTGGCTATTATGATTGTCGAATGCAGACCAATACTGCCCCCGGCTTCTGCCCAATCTGTCAGAAAGCCATCAACGAGATGATTGATTTTTATGTGAAGTAGAGATGCGATTATTTTCTCCCGCAGAGGACGCAGACTTGCGCAGAGAGAAACTCTGTCCTGTCTGCGTGAATCAGCGAGATCAGCGGGAGACTATCGGGAGACTAGCGGGAGACTTCTTTAAGTTATCAGAGACTATTTCGTCAGTTTCTGGAAAGCTTCTTCAATGCTGATGTCTTCCTTCTGCAAAGTCTTGATGATGAGGTTGTTTTCAACCGACCATTTCATCAGGTTGGCACGGATGTCGGCATCGTCTTGAGGCTCAATGATCCAATGGTTGCCTTTGGCGTGTTGCACCTTGCTCACCATCGGGATGTGACGCAACTGCTGCTCCGTGACTTCGGTCTCAAACTCAACGATGATGACGTTGTTTGACGTGTTGGCCTGTTTCAGGTTCTCAATCTTGTCATCGGCGACCACCACACCTTTATTAATAATAATGGCACGTGAGCAGATGGCTTCCACTTCCTGCATGATGTGGGTGGAAAGCAACACCGTCTTTTCCTTGCCCAAATCGGTGATGAGGTTGCGGATGTCGACCAACTGGTTCGGGTCGAGGCCCGAAGTGGGTTCGTCGAGGATGAGCACCTGCGGGTCGTGCATCATGGCTTGGGCTAGACCCACGCGCTGGCGGTAGCCCTTCGAGAGTGCGCCGATTTTCTTGTGGGCTTCCAAGCCGAGACCGGTCTGTTCAATCATTTCTTCGATGCGTTTCTCGGCCTCCTTGCCCGTCAGATGATGCACGCCAGCCACAAACTGAAGGTATTCGCGCACGTACATATCTAAATAAAGCGGGTTGTGCTCCGGCAGGTAACCCACAATGCGTTTCACTTCCATGGGATTGTCCATCACGTCGAAACCGTTGACGCTCACGGTTCCCGAGGTAGGCGGAATGAAGCAGGTTATGATTTTCATCAAAGTGGATTTGCCGGCTCCGTTCGGGCCGAGAAGTGCCACGATGCCTTTGTCGACATTCAGCGTGACATCGTTGAGGGCGAGCTGTTCGCCGTATTGCTTGGTGATGTGATTGATTTCGATAGCCATTTGCGGAAATTTTGGTGCAAAGGTAAGGGTTTTGCCGGAAACAAACCCTCTATATCTGAAAAAAACTGGTTTTGCTTGCTGTAATGAAAAAACATTTTTTTTGCAAAAATTTTCAGTATGAAATTCGAAATATTACTATTTTTGTCACGCCATTCATTTTGAAATTTGGCTGATGGACTTCACGAAGTTCAGAGGGATGGTGCAAAAATGCTAAAAATAGAAGTCCCATAAAGATAAATTCTTGATCGTAAATTGTTTATACACAACAACCAACAAAAAGAAAAATGAAAAAATTATTTTTAGTAGTAATGACAATTGCAGCCATCACATTGTCAGGCTGCAAGAAAGATGAACCAGTTGACGATGCTTCCAACAAATTGAATGTCATTAATCTTCGTACAGCAGGCAAGGTGGTAACAGAAGCCAAGTACAACTTGGCAAACTGCAAACCCGAAAAGGCAAAAGAGACCTTGGAATCATTCAGGTATGTAGATCCGCTGCCATTGTATTATATGAACTATGCGGCAGATGTAGATTGGAATAAGTTGCTGAACGATAGTGATAACCGTATAGCTCGTTATGATATGGATGAAGAGAACAGACGCGAACATGATCTGGTATTGAATACACCGCCTACTATCGCAAGGCCCAAACGGAACGCATGTTCCGGATTCGTATGCCATAATACAGCTGGCGACTTGCTTTTCTGCCGTAATTTTGACGACGATACGGATCCGATGGTCGTTATCTTCAATAAGGATGTCAAGCCGGGTGAGTATAAGAACGTGATGATGTGCCCATGGCATGAAGTGGATTATGCTAACCTCGAAAATTCTCTCACCCTGCCGACATTAGCTTTGGATGGTATGAATGAAAAGGGGTTCTGTGCAGCTATTTTCCAACTGCCTGACTTTCAGAATAATGGTGACGATACTATTGTTGACCCGATTGAAAACATGACGCCGAGACCTTTTGGTCCTGATCAATACACAGGTAAAAAACAAATCACGACTCTGTTTATCATCAATCGCCTGCTTACCAACTGCGCCACTGTGGAAGATGCTGTCAGTTACCTCCAATCCCTTGACTACACGGCCACGTCACAGAGGCTTAATGCCCATTTCTACGTTGCTGATGCAAGTGGTAAGTTTCTCACATTAGAATACTGGAAAGGCAGCCAGGGCCAGGACACGCTGCTTGCCCTCACGCCAGAAGACCGTCTCCAATCGATGCATAATTCCTTTATTCAAGTACCGTACGAATATAATTGTATAGAGAACTATTATTGTAATCCTGAAGCGTCCACAACATACGGAGGAGACTACTGGCAGTATTATTTCTCGGGCAAGACACGTGTTACTAATTTGATGTCGCATTATTCATTGGTAATGGACGAAGAGGATGCTTTACGTTGCTTGCAATATGGTTGCTTTGCCGCCGATGAAATAGATAAAGTCACAGACTGGTCATGCGTGTATAATCCTGTAAAACAAACGGTGCTGTTCAACATGCACAATGACTTGTCGAGCGTCTATTCGATTGACCTCAAGGAGGATTTGAAGTAAAGTTGTGCAATGAATTAATGCGAAAACTGGTGTAAAGGACAAATATTAGGTTTTTTCAGAGACGATATGCGCTAATGGACAAAAATTAGGGTGTTTTTTCCCCTGATATTGATATTGCATCACGTTAGTTGTTAGTCTGTGATTTTGTACCCGTTAGTTGAAACGGAGAAATCCGCAAAAATGGCGCTGTGTGCTGCAAGGTTTCATAATAACTCCTATTTTCGCCCCGGCTTTAAACCTTATCGGGCGTATGCGCTTTGCGGGTCTTTTTGCATATAATTATCTGAATATTAGAATTTAGCATAGTAATAATGAAAAAATACACGCTAAACGACAATCAAAACCAAATGACAAATCTTGATATAAGAACTTGTCCAGCAGGAAAAATCACCTATGGCCGTTTCAAGCAAGCAGCGAGAGAATTGCAAATTTGGTGGCGAGAGAATGTGTTGGAGGTTGGTTATGATAGATGGGAAAATGTACTGACTACAAAGGATGCAAAAAAAGGATTGGTTTTTTATGAAGGTTATAGGGATGAAATCTTGGATTATCTCAAGCGACCTGTTGAGGTAACCTCTTCAACTCCAAGTGGGCAGATGCTTACTAACTTATTGAGAAGCGAGCATGTTCCTTTCAATGTTTTCTTTCCTATGCAGGACGACCTTGAAGGTTGTAAACGATTGTTTAATGATTTGATTGGAAAGGGAGAAATTCAGAAAATAAATGAAATAAAGATAGAATACCATCCGGAGCCGATTTCTGAGTATTTGGATGACCATACGGCATTTGATGTCTTTATTTCGTACACTAACTCTGATGGCGACCCTTCGGGTATTGGCATTGAAGTGAAATATACTGAATCCGCTTATCCTTTAAAAATTGGTTCTTCTGAATATAGACATGTCCATGATAAAGATAGCAAATATTTCCGTGTTTCTTCTGAAATTGGATGGTTTAAAGATATTGAACAGATTCAAGATGTTTTGATTTCAAATAAGTTTCGCCAGATTTGGCGGAATCATATCTTGGGAGCCTCAATGATAATTAAAGGTTGCATTAAGCATTTTTATAGCATTACATTGTTTCCAAGTCTTAATGTTCATTTCTCAATTGATGCTTTGCCAAAATACAAAGGAACGGATGGCAACAATGGTCTTCTTTCAGATGAAGGATTTGAAACTTGTATTCCGCTCACCTATGAACATTTATTCGACCTAATGGAAAAAGATTTATCTTTGGATAATAAAGAAGATTGGATAGGGTATTTACGTTCTAGGTACTTGCTTACTGCTCTTCAGTGCTTTGATAGTTGAGAAGCAGTCTCAAAGAAATGATGCACATTTCCGTCAAAAAGACAGAATATTTTCATAAAATGCTGTCAGTAAGAGAAAAAGTTGTACTTTTGCGGCCTCGTTAGAACAGTCCATTATCTTCTTCATGTACTGCTAACGCATTGATTTATGGGCGAAAATGAATTAATGCACAAAAAAGTTTGCAGTTATCGAAGAAAGGTGTAATTTTGCACGCTCAAAATAGAGTAGTGTTTTATTGAATTGGATAAACATATAAACAAGAAAATGAATTACTTAAGTTACAAAACAGTAAGCGTCAACAAGGAAAATGCCAACAAGAAATGGTATGTCATCGACGCTGAAGGTCAAATCCTCGGCCGTCTGGCTACTGAGGTTGCCATGATTCTGCGTGGCAAAAAGAAGGCATGCTATACTCCCCACAGCGATTGTGGTGATAATGTCATCATTATCAATGCAGAGAAGATCATCCTGACTGGCAACAAGATGGATGAAAAGTACTATGTCCGCTACACTGGTTACCCGGGTGGCCAGCGCGTCCGTACCGTCAAGGAACAGTTGAAGAGAAAGCCTATCGCTGTCATCGAACATGCCGTCAAGGGTATGCTTCCAAAGACAAAGCTCGGCAACGCCATCTTCAAGAACCTCTACGTTTACGAAGGACCAGAACACAAGCAGCAGGCTCAACAACCTATCGAACTCAAAATTAACACAATTAAGAAATAATCATGGAAGTTATCAACGCTTTAGGTAGAAGAAAGACCGCCGTTGCCCGCATCTATATGAAGGCTGGCAATGGTAACATTACGGTGAACAAGCGCGACTACAAGGAGTACTTTCCAACAAGCATCCTCCACTTTGTGGTTGAACAACCTCTGATGCTGACCGACAACCTCGGTAAGTATGACATCAAGGTCAACCTCGATGGTGGTGGCATCAATGGTCAAGCTGAAGCCCTTCGTCTGGCTATCAGCCGCGCCCTTTGCGAAATCGACGCCGAGTATCGTCCTACCCTGAAGAAGAATGGCCTCATGCGCCGCGACCCACGTATGGTCGAACGTAAGAAGCCAGGTCAGCCAGGTGCCCGTAAGAAGTTCCAATTCAGCAAACGTTAAGCTCTCAAAAGCCAAGCGATTTTGTTTAGTATCCAAATTGCTGAGATTTTTCTTGCAGAGAACTACTTGGCAATTGTATTTAGTGAATGTAAACATTTAAAAGAAAACTCATGACACAAGTAACATTTGAAGAATTATTAGATGCCGGTTGTCATTTCGGACATCTCAAGAGAAAATGGAATCCGAACATGGCTCCTTATATTTTCATGGAGCGTAATGGCATCCACATCATCGACCTTTATAAGACCCAGGCTAAGATGGACGAAGCAGCTGCTGCTCTTTGCCAACTGGCCAAATCAGGCAAGAGAGTCCTTTTCGTTGCTACCAAAAAGCAAGCTAAGGAAGTCGTCGCCGACTATGCTAAGAGAGTCAACATGCCATACGTCACCGAACGTTGGCCTGGCGGTATGCTCACCAACTTCGCCACCATCCGTAAGGCTGTGAAGAAGATGGCCAGCATCGACAAAATGATGGCAAGCGACGCTTACAAGAGCCTCTCAAAGCGTGAAAAGCTCCAGATCGAACGCGAACGCGAAAAGCTCGACAAGAACCTCGGTTCAATCGCCGACCTTAGCCGTCTGCCTTCAGCGCTGTTCGTAGTCGACATTATGAAGGAACACATCGCTGTTGCTGAAGCCCGTAAGCTCAACATCCCTACCTTCGCTATCGTCGATACCAACACCAATCCTAACCTCATCGATTTCCCAATTCCTGCTAACGACGACGCTTCAAAGTCAATCGCCCTCATCCTCGGCAAGATGGTAGAAGCTATCGAAGAAGGCATCAACGAACGTAAGAACAACAAGGATCTCGTTGACGAACCGGAAGAAGACCTCGAAGAAGAAAAGGAAGAAGCTCAGGAAGAAGAAAACAAGGACGAAAGAAGACCACGTGGCAACAGACGTCCTCGTAAACCTATAGCTAAGAAATAATTAGTGTGCTGCTGGCCGTTTGCTTTTCGCTTTTAGCCGTTAGCCTTCCGCCGATAGCTAAAAACGGCAAACAGCCAGTTGCTTTTTTAATAACCTTAAAAAGAAAGAATTACAATGAATATTACCGCTGCTCAAGTTAACGAACTGAGACAAATGACAGGCGCCGGCATGATGGATTGCAAGAAGGCTCTTGTTGAAACCGAAGGTAACATCGAACAGGCTATCGACATCCTCCGCAAGAAGGGTATGGCCAAGGCTGCCAAGCGTGCTGACCGCACTGCTTCTGAAGGCTGCGTCCTTTCAAAGTGTACCGAAGACCATAAGTATGCTGCCATTATCATGCTGAACTGTGAAACCGACTTCGTCGCTAACAACGCCGACTTCGTTAAGTTCACTCAGGATATGCTGAATATGGCTGTCGAAAACCGCATCAAGGACATCGATGCCCTGAAGGCTGCTGAATACAACGGCATGACCGTTGAAGCTGCCATCACCAACGAAGGTGCTGTGACTGGTGAAAAGACCGAACTTGGTGCTTTCAAAGTCCTTGAAGGCGAATATGTGACCAACTATAACCACCCAGGCAACCGTCTGGCTGTTATCCTTGAAATGAACAAGACTTTTGCTACTGTTGACGAAGTCGCTCACGAAGTCGCTCTGCACGTTGCAGCTATGAACCCAATGGCTGTCAGCGAAGCTGCTATCCCACAGGAAGTGAAAGACCGCGAACTTAGCGTTGCTATCGAAAAGACCAAGCAGGAACAAATTGACAAGGCTGTTGAAGTTGCTCTGAAGAAGGCCGGCTTCAACCCAGCATGGTTCGACAGCGAAGCTCACATCGAATCCAACATGGCTAAGGGTTGGTTCACACAGGAAGACGCTGACAAGGTTCGCGAAATCAAGGCTAAGACCGCAGAAGAAAAGGCTGCTAACCTGCCAGAACAGATGATTGCCAACATCGCTAATGGCCGTCTGAACAAGTTCTTCAAGGAAAACTGCTTGCTGAATCAGGTTTCTCTTGTTGCTGATCCTAAGACTGTTGCTCAATTCATTCAGGATGGCGATAAGGAAGCTACCGTGAACACCTTCGTCCGCATTAAGCTCGGCGAATAATTTCCGGATTTACGCTAATAATGAAAAGAGGCACTCAAACGAGTGCCTCTTTTTGGTTTTATGTTGTTTTGGAGTTGAATTGTTTCGTTTATTGAACATGTCGAAATGCACTGAAAAATAATACTTTAGGCATGTGAAATAATAAGAGATTTTCAATTCACCGTTTATTCACCCTGCAAAACCTCGGTTTCTCAGCAAAATCATTCAGGATTTCCGCTTTTCCGAAGCCACTTTCTCGGCACAAATCGAGCATTTCAGTGCCAAAAGCCTCATTGATTTCAAACCAAACCTGTCCGTTTTCGTTCAATTCGGTCGAAGCCAAATGCAAAATCTGCCGATAGAAAAGCAATGGGTCATTATCGGGGACAAAAAGAGCGTATTCGGGTTCCCAATCCAACACGTTGTTTTCCATCGTCTTGTGTTCCTTTTCGCAGACGTAGGGCGGATTGCTCACCACCAAATCGACAGGCTGTGAAAAGATTTCGGAATGAGGATTCAGCACATCATCGTGTATGAAATTCACCTTCACCTTATTTAATACGGCATTGCTTTCGGCAACCTGAAGCGCCTTTTCAGAGACATCGAAAGCAAAGACTTCGGCATCGGAAAAACATTTGGCCAGACTTACGGCAATGCAGCCCGAACCCGTGCCGATGTCCCAAATGCGTTTCGGATGAATGTCCTGCGCCACGATTTTCCGCACCATCTCTTCCGTTTCGGGGCGCGGAATCAGCACCGACTCATCGACCTTGAATTTCAAATCGCAGAACTCAGCCACGCCCGTCACATATTGTATCGGCTTGTCGTTCAGCAAATCGGCAACGGCCTTCTCCATCTGATGATACTGAAATTCATCGATGCTCAAGGTCGGCGTCATCAGGATTTTCATTCTGTCGAGACCAAACAAATCCTCAAACAGAATGCGCAGCAGTTGTTCCGCCTCCCTCTCGCTGAACTTTCGGACGAGTTGCGACCGGAAAAAACGCCTTACAAATGTGAGATTAAAGCCAATCATGCCGCAAAAATAGAGTTTTCCGCAGTTTCCGCAATGCGTAATCTTGCGGAAAACAACAAAACCCCGACAGCTTAACGCCATCGGGGTTTTTAATTCGCGATAGTTCACAGCGTTTTAACGCTAGTCATATAAGTAACAAAGTTTCCTCTAATCTTTTTAATTCAACACTATCGCAGATCCCTAACAAAATTCTTTATATTACCTTAAATCTCAGCGTCAACAAGAAAGTTCTTGGACGAATCGAATACGCCGAATAATATCCATAAATCCCTGAATAATAGGAATAAATGAAACTATCAGTGTTGAGGATGTTATTCACATCAAGGCTAAACTTCACCTTGCGGAAGGTGTAGCCCAGACTGCAATCCAAGAGCACGAAATTGTCGGTTCGCCCTTCGGAACGGGTGTGATAGAATTCCACTGAGGGCGTGAGGGACAAGCCGAAAGGCAACAGCACGCTCAAATTGGCATTGTCGATGAGGCTCACAATCGGTTGACTGCCAGCGTTGAAACTATCTAATGAGGAAGTCATTCGGCTAAAACTACCTTTGTTATTGAAAAAGATATAGTCCGTAAAAGCAATGCTGGCGGTCAAGTTGGCGTTCCAGCCTTGGTTATAATAGGTGGCCACTTGGTTTTGTACCAAATGCGGCGAACGCCCCAGTCCGTAGGAGCATTTCGCGTTGATGTTCAGCCGCTTCCAACTGAAACCCTTGCCCGCATACAGCGAAACGGACAGGTAATCACCCCAACTCGGCTGCTCCACGGCATTGATGACCATGGTGTTGCCCTCAAAAGATTGCGCGTACATCACCTCATTGCGGTAGCGGTTGTAGTTCACCGAGAAGTCACCGAAAACATATTTCATGATGTTTTTGAACGACAGTGTTAGGGAACCGTTGGCACCATAGGTGTCGGCCAAAGGGCAGTCATAGTGCGACAAGGTTCTGTAGTTCTGCATGATATAGCCCGAATAAAGCGTTCGCAAACTCGGGGTGTTGTTGTAGGTGGCGATTTTGGTGCTCACTTTCCAATTGTGGCTGAAGTCATAACGGAACGAAAGCGAAGGTTGTGACAAAACCTTGAATTGCTTGTCGGATGCGGTTCCGATGCGGTCATCCAATTGCAGGTAACGCAACTGCACAGGCACCATTAGCGTCACATTCACGCGCCGACGGTCGTAAGTGAAATAGGCACCTGCAGCAGGCTGGTATTTGTGCCAACGGATGTCATTGCTGAATTGGTTTTCTGCAAACTGAATAGTCAAACCATCTGCATTTTGCCCAGTGAGGCTCGAATTAAGCGCTTGCTCCTCCATGCTGAAATTGAAATAAGGCATGATGCGTAATCGTTTCCAGACCACGCTGGTGAGAAATCGAAGGAAATTCTCGCTCTTAAAGGATTGATAACCTATGTTTTGTAAGGTTGTTGCATAATCTTCGCCATCGTTGAGGACCTCGAGGAAACAGCCTGGCGCGACCTGCAATCCGTAGGGCAAGGTGCCATAACTCGTGTTGGAGTTGAATTCCACACCGCTTTCAGGGTCGCGACGGCTCTTGCGAATCCAGTGGATGTTGGCCTCGGCGCATAGTGATTGGTAATTTTCCTCCTGCCGAATCAGCTCGCCGTTGTCCACCAAGCCCTCGCCCCAGTTGCGGTGTCCCGAAACGATGAGGCTGATTTTCAGATAGTCCAAGTCCTTGTTGAGGTTGTAATTGACACTGCCTTCGAGCATTTTGGCCGTTTCCAACGACTGCATCCGCTCAACAAGACTGAGCGTATCGTCAGGAAGGAGATAGAGCGTGCGCGATTCGCTTGATTTGCGGTTGCGGTCGCCGCCAACAAGGAGGTTGAACGAGAGATCCGCCTCGTTTTTCAGTTTGTGCAGGCTGTTGTAGGTGACCCCTTGCGAACGATTCAGTGTATGCCGCACACCTGAAATGCCTGGGGCACTTGGTTTAACCATTGAGGCCAACGACGTGACCGTTACATTCTCCTTGTCAACGAGATTAATGCCTGAATTGTTGGCCTTTAAGGTGCCAAGAAACTGGTTGCGTTTTGCGAAATACATTCCCGTGAGGCCGCCTTCGTATTGTAGGCTGTCCGCCCAGCCCGCGCCAAGGTCGGCCATCAAGGCAAAAGTGCCTTTGGCGTTTTCCTTCAACTTGATGTTAAGTGCCACATTGTCCGAAAACTGGATGTTTTGCAGTGCCCTTACCTCTTGATGGTTCTCCATCACCTGCACCGAAGCCACGTCGGAGGCGGCGATGCTGGTGGTGGCAAGGTTGTAGCGCCCTTGCAGCATATCCATATTCTCGATGTAAAACTTGGAAATAGGTTTGCCTTTATATTCCACCTTGCCGTCGTCCTTCACCTCGATGCCTGGCATCTTTTTCAGCACGTCGGCGATGACAATGTCGGTGGTGTCGCGGAAGGCATCCACCACATAGTTTACCGTGTCGTTGCCGCCCCAAATCTTCTCGGACTTCACGCTCACTTCCTTCAGTTGCAACGCTTCTTCCACCACGGTGAAATCGACCGTCTGTGTCTTGTTTTCCACCTCCTTGAACTGTCGCTTCAGGTTGAATCCATAAACCGCTAACAGTAGTTTTGCTTCCTCGCTTTGTGTAACCAACTGATAATGGCCTTTTTCATCTGTAAAGGTATAGGCCATCGGCAGGCTGTCCGTCACACGCAAGAGCATCACCGAGGCATTATAAACGGGCTGTTTCTTCTCGTTGTGTACCTCGCCGGAAATGGTCGTTTGGGCGAAGGCTGGAACGGCAAAGAAAAACACAAATATTAATAGCGCAATTTGTTTCATCTTAACAAGTCAATTAAGTTCCAACGGGTTATAAGGCCAAGGCATTTTATAGGCTCCACCTCGAGTAATCTCAACCTCCACCATTCGCCCCGACGCATCCACTACATCTGCCAGCAGTTGGGCATTAGGATCAAGGCGTAACGCATAGTCGTACAAATCACGGCAACATTCTTGGTCAAACTTCCAAGTCTCTTCCCTTGTCGCCTCCTTGTAATCGTAATTCCACATCGCAATCGGTTTGACCTCATTTCTGATGGCGATGCAAGAAAAAGAATAATGCCCGCGTTCGTCTTGCACTTTTAAAACCAACCCTGGCAACCCCGCGAATTTCCACGGGCCATCAGAGATAGTAATTTCCGGAGCATACCAAGCCGTCCAAGTGCGACCTCGGAATCTACACATCGCTTTTCGGCAACGATAACCCAAAATCGTGCAAACCTCATCAGAAAAAGTCCAATCCATAAGGACATCTGACGGCTCTCGATATTTGAAAACCGGTCCAATATCGTAAGTCCGATGCGTCACCGCCATTTCGTGCTTCCAGCGGTCTTTATAGACTTCCATAAAAAACCAAGTATCCGCACCACCCAAAACATCTTGCCCTTTTAATGTCCGTTTCGTGCAAATGGAATCGTAGCGGAACAAAGCATAACTATACGATTTCGACCATCTTTCCCCAATGTCGAGACGAAACACATCCTTTTCTTTTTCAGCGGGCTTCGTTGAATCGAGCACATAACTCACTTCGTAGGAAACCGAACAAATGCCCTCATCCAAAAGCGTGAAATCGTCCGTCCGCATAAATCTTTGCGCCGACAAAGGAAGCACCGCCCAAAGCGAAACCACAACAAGCAGTTTCTTTTCATATTTACTCCAATTCCACAGGGTTATAAGGCAACGCTTTTTTATAGCCTTCGGGAGCTTCCTCCGAACCAACATATTTGCCAGAAGCGTCCGTTTTGGCGATATGTATCTTGATACCAGGATTCGCCATCCGAATATAGCCAATAAAATCGGCATGAAAATCCTCCTCTTGCTTCATGACATCAGCACGGGTGCAACGCTGATAATCTTCAAAACGAGGCCCATCATACCAAATCATCGGTTTTTGCTGATTTTCAATACCGATGCAACGGAAGGCATAATGCCCGCGCGATTCTTCCATTTCGAGAATCAGTCCGGGCAAGCCACAGAATTTCCACGGACCGTCTTTCACGGGAATCTGCATCGTGAACCAAGCTGTCCAATGCCGTCCACGAAAGTCGCATTCGGCCTTGAAGCACGGATAGCCAAGGATTTCCTTTGTTCCAAACGACATCTTCCAGTCCATCAAGTCCAAAGGCTCATCGTACAGGTAAATCGGCACCCGAGCCTCATCTATCCGGTGCATGATCGTCATCCGCTTTGAGCCGTAATACTTGTACACATCGGGCACCCAAACGCCACCAGAATCCGCAACGAAATGGCTCATGTTTTTATAACCGTCATGGCCCTTTCGCTTCCTTACCGTAAAGGCGGAATCATAACGGTGCATAGTGTTGCTGTAGCATCTTGAAATGGAGTCGCCCACCATCAGGATGAGGCGGTCGTAGTTGTGTTTGGTAGGTTTCAGTGAGTCGTCGGTCATCATCGCTTCGTAGGTGATGATGAAGCGGCTTTGGTCGATGACCTTGTACTCATCAATGTTGATGGGATTCTGCGCAAGCGCCAAACGCGGAATGGCGAGCGTCAGCAGCAAAAGGAAATACAGTTTTTTATTCATGGTGATTTGTTTTAAGTAAGTGTTCAAAATTAAACTGCAATATCTTTTGACTTCGGGACACGGGACCGTCATTGCGAAGAATGAAGCAACGGGACTTCGAGACAAGCCCATGTCCCGCAGTCTCGCGTCTCGCCGTCTCGCGTCAAATAAGACGCACGAAAACGCCGTTTTGTGACATGGTGCAAAACTACCGCATTAGTCAAGCGGTTAAATGACCAGTCCAAACTTTTTGGGGATTGAATAATTGTAATGTTTTAGGAATGAATAAGTTGCAATTTCATTCATTCCAAACTTTTTGTTGAAAAAGTCCAAAGATTATTGGCGTTCAGCCATCTTTTTCCTGACTCTTCCCCGCAGTTTGTCCACCATATTGACAGTGGTTCCAAGGTAATCCGCCTCTTCCTGGCGCGAGACCTTGAAATGCGACAGAATGAAGGATTTCTTTTCGTCCTCGTCCAAGTCGGGGAACTTTTGCCCGAGGGTTTCCCAAAGGCTTGGGTACTTCTCCTCAACCACGGCGAGCATGGCCTTCCAATGGTCTTTGTCGCCGAAAACCGAACGTTCCAAGTCATTGAGGAGATTGGCTTTCTTGCTGTTGTTCAGATAAATGTCCAACAGCATCATGGTTTGTTGCTCCTTGTCCAAGGCCTCCGAAAGGCGGTCGGCATAGTCCTTCTGGATTTGCTCGTGTTCGGCATCCCTTTGTGCCAAGGCAATGTTCTGTTGCTTGAAGTGGAACAGTTCGGCGTTGATTTCGGCTTCCCGCTTGCGGTTGCGAGCCAATCGGATTTGCGAGATTAAGAAGGCCAACAAAACCAAGACCGCCGCCCCACTTATCAAGATGATAACACGCTGTTTGTGAATGATCTTCTCGTTCAACTCGTTCTGCATCATCGCCTTATCATATTTCTGGCTCATCGCGATAAGGTTGTTCCTTTTCTCTTCTATCTTACTATGATTATTGCCGATATCGTAGCGGCAGTAATAATCGAAGGCCTTTTCAAAATCGCCGCGACTTTTGGCTTGATGGGCAAGGGTATAAAAATAAAACCAAATATCCTTATCTGACTCGGCTTGGTTGACAAGTTCCTCCAACTTTCCATAATAATAAGCCGTAGAATCCGAATTGCCCATCTCATAAAAGATGTCACCCATGCCGTCGTAATAATACATCATCGTTCTGTCATCGACATCAGGCATTGACATTTGAAGGAATCGCCTCAGATAATCGCCCGACTTCTCATATTCTCTAGCATTGAAATACATCGCATAAAAAGCCGATGAAACCGTGCGTTTCGCCTCCAGCGAGCCACTTTGTTCGGCGTAGGCCCAAGCCTGTTGCAGAACCATCTCGGCGGTATCGTATGCCCTATGGAACTGATAGAAATCGCCCAACTCTCTCAGCGCATCGGCACGGTCGGCATAGTCTTCGCCAAAGCCCTCTGCGGCAGACTTCAACAACGAAACAACTTCTTCTTTGTCGGCATAATAGCCCAAACAATACGCGATATTGAGTCGAGCGTGGGCAACCGTCAGGGGGTCATTGGCGGATAAACCGTAACGCTCCGCCTCCTTGAACAAGCGCATGGCATCCGCCTTGTTGCCCGAATCCAGCTGGATGCGAGCGTTTTCCAAGGCATCGTGGGCTGTTTGCCGTGCATCTCGGGATATGGGATGGCAAGCAAACAGCATCACGCCCATGAAAAAAGCGAATCCTATGAACAATTTTCTTATCACAGCGACAAAAATAGTGAATTTGCAGCAATTACAACATTTTTCCCTACCTGTGCAGCCCGAAATACCTTGTTTAATATGATTACCCAAGACCAACTTAAAGACTTATGTAAGAGGATTGATGCCTTGAGGAGGTATCTTTGACGTCGAAAGACGTACCATCGAAGCCCAAGAATTAGAAGAAAAGACACAAGACCCACAGTTTTGGAACGACCCGAAAGCCGCCGAAGCCGTGATGAAGAAGATGCGCGAAGGGACGCACCGCGTGCGTCCGCTCCATCCGTCCCCACAATCGAATCGAAATACCCAACCGTCTGCAGCAATTCGGCACGATTGCTTTGTGCATAATAATTCTTATACAGCAGCTCCGAAATCAGCACCTGGCAGTAATGCCCCTCAAAGGCACTAAGGCTATCCGCCTTCGGTGTAGCCGCAAAATCCACTAGCGCCATCAGCGCACTGTCTGGCTGCCGCCACATCAGGCTGTCAATACCGCAAAGCTCCACACAAGGCCCATCGCCAGCACCCTCCACGCCCGGCACATCCCGCCGCGTAGAGCATCCCGCAACAACCACGGCAAGAAACAATATGAGATGTTTCAGTTTCATTGCCGCAAAGATAGAAAAAAACTTGGATATGATTTTTTAAAACGCCAATTGCTGCAAAGGAGTCATCAATGGACTTTCCCCCTGGCAAAATTTGCAAGCACACAAAACTTTTCTCCACAAAATGTCCTCAAATCGCACGAAACGTATCAAATCGCACAGAAGCCCCAATCGGGCAGCAGTACTTTTGCCGTGTGATTTGAAGACATGGCCTACCGAACGGCTACCGAATGGCTACCGAAGGAACGAAGCCAAAAAACAAGCGACTGAAGCGGGGAAGAAATCCCAGACAAGCCGCTCCTTCCGCCGTGTCAAGTAGTGAGTTTCTTCGCTGTTTCTTCGGGGTTTCTTCGGTGATGCTTCGATGAATGACCGAAGAAACTCCGAAGAAAGTGTGCGGAAACGGCGAAAAAAGTGCGGCCTTGGTCACTTGTTGGCATTATGCTGAAGGCGCGATGAACCGGCGTCTCTACATCAAACTTTTCATTCAAATCTTTTTGATAGAAATCAAAACAGTTTCTTATTTTTGCAGCGTTATGCAATATCTCATTCTCGCCATACTATGCTCGACCTGCGTTTTCATTGCCATGCGGCTTTTCGACCGCTTCGGCATCGATAACCACCGCGCCATTGCCGCCAACTATGCCGCCGCCACCGTTGCGGGTCTTTTGATGTGCAAAAGCATCGGCACGCCGACCGAAATCGTCGCCGAACCTTGGTTCGGGCTTTCCATCCTGACGGGGTTCTGGTTCATCCTCACCTATCTGCTGATGACCTATTCCAGCCAACACGCGGGCGTGACCATCACCTCGCTGTCGAGCAAGCTTTCCGTCGTGATTCCCACCACTTTAGGTGTGATTCTGTTTCACGAAAAACTGAATCTTCCCTCCATAATCGGTATCGTTTTGGCCATTGCCGCACTTTGCATGATTGTCGGAGGCAAAAGCGAAAGCGGCAAAAAGAGCATCGGTTGGCTTGTCATTCTGCCGATAGCCATTTTCCTAGGGACAGGCACCGGCGACATGCTGATGAAATTCACTGAACAACTCAACAAGGCCGACGACATGACCTTCATGATCACCTTCATCTATTTCATCGCCTTGCTTTTCGGCTTGGCCATCGTGCTCTTCGACCGCATCAAAGGCAAGTCGAAATTCCAATGGAAGAACCTTGTGGGTGGCATCGGCTTGGGCCTGGTCAATTTCTTTTCATCCTACTGCATGTATCACTGCATGAGGATTTTTGACAACGTTTTCCTCTTTCCCATTTATAATATAGGTGTGGTTTGCGCCACGGCTATTACAGGCCGACTGCTGTTTAAGGAAAAACTTTCGGCGAAAAACTACATCGGTTTGGCTTTGGCCATCATTGCCGTCATCCTAATCACTTTGAAACCATGACGAACGACGACACCTACAACATGCTTTCCACGCCGGGCGAAGGTCTTTACAAGGAAAAAGGCAGCAAGTTCATTGCCTCGGCCTTCACCGTTTTCAGCGAAGACGAAGCCAAGAAAGCCATTGCCGAAATCAAGAAACAATATTACGATGCACGTCATCACTGTTTCGCCTACATGATAGGCCCCGACAAGAAAAACTTCCGTTCGAGCGACGATGGCGAGCCATCGGGCACGGCCGGGAAACCCATTCTCAACCAAATCCTATCGAAAGACGTGACCAACGTTTGCGTAGTCGTGACGCGTTATTTCGGCGGCATCAAATTAGGCACCAGCGGTCTCATCAACGCTTACAAAACCGCAGCCCGCGATGCCTTGGACAACGCCCAAGTTGTTCAGAAAACCATAAATGAAATTTACAGCCTCGAGTTCGGCTATCCCTTGATGAATGAAGTGATGCGCGTGATGAAAGAAGAGAATCTGGAGCAGCTGAATCCGCGTTTCGAGATGGATTGTTACCTCGAGTTTTCAACAAGGAAAAAAGAGGCCGAAAGAATCGCCGACAAATTCAGCAACATTTATGGCGTAAAAACAACACACATAAATACTATGTAAATCAGCTTATTACATCGTGGTTTTATTTTGTGATTTTTTTCCCTCGTATTTTATAAAGAAAAAAGTTTCCAAACAATAGAAAAAAAACTTTTTTATCAACTTTTTTTTCTGATATTTGCAACCTTGATAGCGTGCAAAAAGAAGGGCTTTTTCAGCCTTTTTCATGCACCAAAAATATCAAGCAATACTACGGTTTACAAGCAATTTGAAATGACAGGCAACCATATAGAAATATGGAACAAATGTTTATCGGTAATAAAAGACAACACCGAAGCACAAAGCTACACAACGTGGTTTGAACCTATTGTGCCCATTTCGCTTGTCGACAATGTGCTCACCATTCAGGTGCCGAACGAGTTCTTCTACGAGTATTTGGAAAATCACTATATCGACTTACTAAAGAAGACCATCAAGAGAGTGGTTGGTACCGATGGTAAGCTCGTTTACAGCATCGTCATGGACAGCGGCGATAGCTCCGCCACCATGAAACTGCCGAGTTCGAACCGCACCGACCCGAGGAACCAACTGGGACGTCCCGCTCCCGAAAAGTTGTCAGAAGTCCCGATGAATCCTTTCGTCATTCCGGGGCTGAAGAAACTCGTCATCGACCCACAGCTGAACGAAAACTACACCTTCGATAATTACATTGAAGGCGAATGTAACCGCGTGGCGCGTCAGGGCGGTTTGGCCATTGCCAGAAATCCAGGCAAGACGGCTTACAATCCGCTGCTTATTTACAGCAATACAGGTTTGGGAAAGACGCACCTCTGCCATGCCATCGGATTGGAAGCCAAACGTTTGCATCCGGAAGCCACCGTATTGTATGTTCAAGCGGAACAATTCACCAACCAATACATCACTGCATCGAGAAATAAAAATCTGAACGATTTCGTCCATTTCTACCAAATGATTGATGTGCTGATTATCGACGACATTCAGTTTTTGGCCAAAAAGTCGATGACGCAGGAAACTTTCTTCCACATTTTCAATTACTTGCACCAAAACAACAAGCAATTGGTCATCACAAGCGATAAGATGCCCTCTGAACTGCAAGACATGGAGGCGCGTTTGCTTTCGCGTTTCAAATGGGGCTTGACTACTGAGTTGCAAATGCCCGATATTCCGACACGTTTTGCCATTCTTCAGAATAAGCTCTATACCAACGGCATTGTCCTTTCCGACGAAGTGGTGGATTATCTCGCATCCAATGCCAGAACCAATGTGCGTGAATTAGAGGGTATTATGATTTCATTAGTGGCTCAATCGGTACTCAACAAGAAGACCATCACCCTCGATTTGACCAAGCAAATCATCGACCGATTCATCCGCAATTCCGTCAAGGAGGTTTCGGTGGAATACATCGTCAACGTGGTGTGTGAATATTTCGGCATCTCCTTTGACCAGCTGGCATCGGGCACGAGAAAACAGCAAGTCGTCCAGGCACGCCAAGTGGCCATGTTTCTCTCGAAAAAATATTCAAGCTCCAGCCTCACTTCCATCGGAATGCAATGTGGCAAGAAAGACCACGCCACCGTTTCTCACGCCTGCAAAGCCATCGCCGACCGGTTGGAGACCGACAAACAATTCAAGGCAAAGCTTGCCGACATCGAAAAGAAGATTTTATCATAATCCATTCCATAATGATTACTGGAAAATTCGGAAAACTTTACTTAGTTCCAACCTTCCTTGGTGCCACCAAGCCTGAAAAGGTTTTGCCCGCAGGAACCTTGGAAATTGTCAGGAAACTGAAACATTTTGTTGTTGAAAACACGCGCACCACGCGCCGCAATCTCAGCCGTTTCGGCATGGATACGCCCATCGACGAAATCGAATTCATAGAGTTAGACAAACACAACGCCCGTAATTTAGATCTCATGGAACACCTCGGTCCCTGCCTCAACGGTGAAGATATGGGACTGATGTCGGAAGCAGGCACACCTTGTGTTGCCGACCCGGGCGCTTTAGTCGTCGATTTGGCACATTCCGCTGGCATTCAGGTCGTTCCGCTTACTGGACCAAACGCCATGATTTTGGCTCTGATGGCTTCGGGATTCAACGGACAGGCTTTCGCTTTTCACGGTTATTTGCCCATCAAGAACCCTGAAAGGCAAAACGCCATCCGCGAACTGGAAAGACGTTCAGCCGCCAACAACGAGACGGAACTTTTCATCGAAACGCCTTTCCGCAACAACGCCATGTTGGAAGACCTCTGCAAAAACTGTCACCCTTCGACACGCCTTTGCATCGCCTCCAACATTACTTGCGAAGACGAACAGATTATCAGTCAGGATATTGCGGAATGGAAAAAATTCAAAGGCGATTTGAACAAAAGACCTGCCGTATTCCTTATTTATTGCGAAGCAAAAGGATATTGGCACAAATCAAAATAAGAGAGCATGAGAACGCGAGGCCACGGAAAAACGAGAATTTACGAACCTTTAAACCTCAAACCCCGAAATCTTGCATCCCCACATCTCCGTAGTCTCACATCCAAATATTATGTACCAGTTAATTTCAGAACATTCAAAAAAAATAAAAGCATGATTGGAACAACTATCATTGATCGTATCTGCTTCATAGAAATGCAGAACCCCGACCACTTGAATTGCCTTAGCGAAGAACTTTGCATGAGCATGATTGAAGCCTTGCATCAGGCTTACGAAAAAGAATGCGTTGGCATTGTCATCAAGGCACAATGCAGTAAAAGAGGCGTTTGGAGTGCAGGCCACGACATTCGCGAGTTGCCTCAGGATGGCCACGACCCGCTTGCTTTCAACGTCCCGATGGAGAAACTCCTCCGCAATGTCCAGGATGTCCCAATCCCCGTCATTGCATACGTCGACGGAACCGTTTGGGGCGGTGCCTGCGACCTTTGCATCAGCTGCGACATGATTGTGGCGACCGACGCGGCCACTTTCGCCATCACGCCGGCAAAAATCGGTATCCCATACAATGCTTCCGGCATCATGCACTTTATCAATCAATTGGGAATCAACAAGGCGCGAGAAATGTTCTTCACAGGAACACCTATCACTGCACAAGATGCCTTGAATGTCGGTTTTGTCAACCAGATTGCGCCCGCCGACCAGCTTGAACAACTGCTCGAAGAAAAGTTCCTCAACCCGTTGCGCCGCAATTCGATTCTATCCATCAGTGCCATCAAGCGGCAGTTCCGCATCCTCAGCAAGGCATCCACAGTCATCTCTTCTGAAAGTTTTGAGCGCATAAACGCTTACCGTTCAAAGGTTTTCAATGGTGCTGATTATCGCGAAGGCATTAATTCCTTCATCGAAAAACGTGACCCTGTCTATAAAGGTAAGGCTTGCGATTTGGATAATAACGAAGGAAAATATTGAAGCACTGTCAAGCTCGTTGAGCCTGTCGGAATGAGATAATAAATTTCACTGACGTTTTTGCCTCTTCGACAAACTTAGGGAGCAATAGGAAGAGAGGAAAATAAACCACACATTTCATAAATTGAAGTTTATTTCTCCAAGTTTTTATATCTTTGCGCATCAATTTACGAACTTAAAATTATAAAACTATGGCAGTAATACAAATGACTGACGACCAGTTTGAAGAAGTCGTCCTGAAATCGGAACTCCCTGTAATGGTTGACTTTGGCGCTACTTGGTGTGGCCCTTGCAAGAAGGTTGAACCTATCGTGGAGGAAATCTCCGAAGAATACGCTGGCAAGATGATTGCCGTGAAATGCGATGTCGAGGATTGCAACGGAACAGCCGCTAAATACGGCATCATGAACATCCCGTCGGTCCTTTATTTCAAAGGCGGTCAGGTCGTTGACAAGAATGTCGGCGCCGCTCCGAAGAAAGTTTTCGTCGAGAAACTCGAGAAATTGTTCTAAACCCAAACGCGAAGCCGTCATTCCCGCGAAGGCGGGAATCTCCTGAGCCTAACGACTTGCTTGCATGGGCTTCCCATTCAAAGAAAGCCGTTTAGCGCAGGGGATTCCGGGTCAAGCCCGGAATGACGGCCTCCCATTTTAAAGTAGGTATACACTCGATGACGGATTTTTCCATCGATAGGAACCATTTGACGCAATTCGGCAGTCTGGAATTTTTGGCACGACAGATTGTCGAAGGTTTCATTACGGGTCTGCATAAAAGTCCTTTTCATGGTTTTTCGGTGGAGTTTGCCGAGCACCGGCTTTACAATTCCGGCGAACCGATCCGCCATATCGACTGGAAACTCTATGGCCGTACCGAAAAACTTTTCGTGAAACGCTACGAAGAGGAGACCAACTTGCGCTGTCAGCTGGTCATCGACCAAAGTTCGAGTATGTGTTTTCCGGTGCGCCAAAAGATTGATTTCGAGTATCCTAACAAATTGTTTTTCTCTGTCTATGCAGCAGCATCCTTGATGGAACTGATGCGCCGCCAGCGCGATGCAGTCGGTTTGGATTTGTTTGACGAGACCATCGCCTTTCACGAAGCAGCTAAGTCATCTGCCGTACACAACAAACTTATCTACAGTCAGTTGGAAGGCTTGATTGAAAACTACGACAAAACCAAAGCCAAGACGACATCAACGGTGCAATGCCTGCATCAGATTGCCGAAATGACGCATCGCCGCAGTCTCGTTGTGATTTTCACCGACATGCTCGACAACATGGAGGATTTCAACAAGATGTTCGATGCTTTGGAACACTTAAAATATAATAAGCATGAGGTGATTTTGTTTCATGTTTACGATGGCGACTTGGAGCAGGACCTCGATTTTGAAAACCGCCCGTACCGTTTTGTCGATTTGGAGTCGGGCGAGACCTTAAAACTCAATCCCGTTGAGATTCAGGAGACTTACAGAAGACTGATGGCCGAGCGCAAGGAAGCCATTCTGCGGCATTGCTATCAGTATCAAATTGATTATGTGGAGGCTGATATCAATAAGGATTACAACCAGATTCTTACCAGCTATCTCATCAAGCGCAGCAAAATGGGTTGAGGTTTTTGAAAAAGCCTTATCTTTGTCCGAAATTTTTTGGAAATGGACGACACTTTATATTACGATATTTTTGAAAAGAACCTTCGCAATGAGTTGGTTCGTGTTTGCACCATAGCAAATGAATTGACTGGCAATTTGTTACGTTCTGATGATATTGATGCGAAATGGAAAGATTTTGCTCCTGATTATATGGCCGATGCCATGAAACTCATCACTGATTATCCGACTGTCTCGGTGGCGTGGGCTGGCTACATGGGCATGGCAATTGCCAAATGGTGGGATCAGGATTGGGCTGTTTTCGGAGCTTGGCCTTATGCAAAACTCTTGGGTAGACGTGGTTTCGATGATATGGATGAGCATATTGTGCGCGACATATTAGGCATCAGATTAGAGACACCTGAAGCGGAAAAGATTGAGGAGCTGATGCGCCAGTGTGCTACTGTGGCGATTGGTTTTATCCGTCACGAAAACATTGAGCCACAAAGTATTAGAGCCTTTTATATTTATGCAAGAGCTGTGAAAGTGATGTATGAGATTGGGGCAGCCGTGGAATTGAAAAGATTAGGCTACAAATGGCAGCCCCTGATGTAGACGTCTTTTCTCCCAAATGAGAATAGTCCTTCTTGAAGTATTAAGTTAATGTTTTGATTTGCTGAAGAACAAGACGCTGTCTGTAAAATCAAGTTTGAAAACGATTTTGCAAAATACACAAAATCAATTATTTGACACATAATCCAGAAGGTAAAAATAAAAAAGTCGCTGTTTTTCAGCGACTTATAAGTGCTTTTTGTGGAGGATACCGGACTCGAACCGGCCACCTTCAGATTGCGAACCTGACGCTCTACCAGATGAGCTAAACCCCCAATGCGGCTACAAAAGTACAATTTTTTCTTTTTGGCAAGAACAATGATGCAGAATTAAATGTAATTTTGCAGCCTTAAAAATCTATCATCACTATGAATGTCGAAGAATATATCGTTGCCCGCGTCAATGCCTTGTTGCACAGCGACAATGCGAAGATAGTCAAACGCTTGGAAGGCGGAATGAGCAACTACACCTACATTGTTGAATGCCTTGGCAAAAAATACACTTACCGCGTGCCGGGCAAATTTGCCGAAAAATTCGTTGACCGTGTCGAAGAATGGGAAAACATTCAGGAAGTCAACAAGTTGGGTTTGAATAACGTTACGACCTACGTCGAAATCATGTCGGGCGAGAAACTGGCTGAATACGTCGAAGGCACCATCATGTCGGAGACGGACGTGGTTTCGTACAACGAAATGTCGGTCAAGGCTTTGAAGCAAATTCATGGCAGCGACTTGAAATTCAGGCCATACAACGCTTTCCAGCGCCTTGATGATGACGAGCGTTACTGTTTTGAAACAGGTTTCGAGCACCCAATAGAATACATACAACTCCGCAAGCAACTTGACGCCATGCGCCAGAACCATGCCCAAGTAAGGCAAGTGCCTTGCCACTGCGACTACCAGCCTACCAATCTGGTTATCAATGGCGATAAGCTCTACGTCCTCGACTGGGAGTTTGCCGGTATGAATGACCCGTTCTACGACATTGCCTGCTACGGCAACATGGGCTTCGACAAAGCCTTGTCCCTGCTTGAATCATACGTTGGACGCAAACCCACCAAGGAAGAGTTGCAACGCCTTTATTTCCACCGCGCTTTCCAGTGCCTGCAATGGTACAACGTGGCCATTTTCAAAGACAGAATCGGGCTTAGCAAAGACCTCAACATGGATTTCAACCAAGTCGCGCTCATGTTCTTCGGCATGGCCAAAGACCTGATTGTGTCTTACGATTCGCTCTGATTGGAAAAATCTTTTTATACCGACAAAAACGATAAAAACAGGATTTTTATAATCACAAGAAACACGCCATTCGTCAAACCGAGTGACGTGTTTTCTTATTCTCTCATAAAACGTTCAATTTCATTCTCATTCATCGAACGAAATTCGTATTCATGAATCACTTTTCCATTTTCCAACAACAGAATGACAGGGAAAACGCCATTGGTGATTTTCAGCAAGTTGATGGCATCTTCATAGATTACGTCTTGATAATTTTGCGATTGCGAAAGTTCATAAAAACGCGACTTGCCTTCTTCGGATCCCATGAAAACGTAACAAATGTTTTCGGCAGGGAAGCCATTAAATTGTTGCATCAGAGAGAGTTTGTGCGCAGCCTTTTGGCAATAATCGCAAGCCGTTGAGAAAAAGCAGACAATTTTTTTGTCCTCATCGAGATGTAAACTGTCCAAAGGCGGTTTTTGCAAAGCTGCATCAAAAAGTTCAACATTCAGGTTTTGTTGCGGCTTGTATGCTGATGTGAAATTGTCGGGCGGCGAAACTGCGAAAATGCCAATAGTTGACACGACAATGATGCCCGCCAAAACGAGCCAGTCGTTACGGAAACGGATGCCCTTTACCTTGTAAACCAAGGCAAAAAGCGTCATCAAGACCACATTCTTAATGATGGATTGCCAAGGATTGAATTGCAAAACATCACCAAAGCAATGGCAGCTGTCGGTGCGGCCAATCAGTTGAGCGTAGGCCAAAAACAAAGTATAAGCCAAAAGCATTGTCATACAGCCCCACCACATCAGTTTGTGGAAGCAATTGGAAACCAATCCGATGCCAAAAACCAACTCGGCAATAATGGCAGCGCGTGCAACCAAAAACGAGAAGTTGAGGCTGAAAAAATGGTAGCTGTAGACATAAATCTCAAACTGATCCATATCCGCAACTTTCAGGATGGCCGAAACGATAAAGACCAATCCCAAGACGATTTTCAGCACCCAAGGCAATGTCTCTTTCAGTTCTTTCATGGTAAAAAATAAGGCATACGCCTTTTTTGACATACGCCTTAATATCAATAAGTTAAAATATTACTAATTCCAAAACTCCCACCAATGATGTACATCTTCACCAGAGACTTCCTCTTCCGAAACCTCAACACAAGTGACTTGACCCCAGCCCACAATTTCCTTTGCACGGTCATTGCAGGAAGAACGGTCAAGGATGATATAATAGTCCTGACCTAATTCAACAGCTTCGTCATCAATAATCGCCGTGCAGCGGCAATATCTTGTCTTTTTGCATGAAGAACAAGCCACTACAAGAATCAGTGCAATTGCTATCAAAACTTTTTTCATCGTCGTAAATATTTCGTGCAAAAATATAAAATTTCTGCAAGGCAATGAGACTTTTGTGTTTATTTCTGTGTACATTTGCAAAAACATTCATTCAATCATCAAGATGCAAGACTTTGAAATTCAGAATACTTTAGCCGATTTGTGTTGCTCAATCGGCGAAACACCCACGGACATCAAAAGCATTGCCGAATCAGGCTCGTCGCGGAAATACTACAGGATTTTCACCCAAAACGGCAGCCTTATCGGAACTTTCAGCGACAACACGGAGGAAAACGAAGTTTTCTTCAGTTTCAGCCGCCATTTTTCCGGAATCGGATTGAATGTTCCCAAAGTATTGTGCATCAACGGGAAAAAGGATTGTTACCTCCAAAACGATTTTGGCGACGACAGCCTCTTTGCCCACATCCAGCAAGCCTTGATGACAAAAGGCTACACGCCGCAACTCATCGAATCGTTTCAAAAAGTCCTGTATCATTTGGTGCGTTTCCAGACCGAAGGACATCAAGGTTTAGATTACACGAAAGCCTATCCGTCAGCAAGTTTCGACCGTCAAGCCATCATTGACGACCTGAATTATTTCAAATATTATTTTGTCAAGCCGCATCAGGAAATCATTTTCAACGAAACGCGGCTCAACAACGATTTCAACGCCTTTGCCGATTTCGTCAGCACGGCGCCCAACGATTTCTTCATGTACCGCGATTTCCAGTCGCGCAACATCATGATGAAAAATGGAGAGCCTTATTTCATTGATTTCCAAGGCGGACGACGCGGCCCATTGCAATATGACGTGGTCTCGCTGCTCTATCAAGTCAAGGCGCAAATGCCACAAGACCTTCGCGACCAACTCATAACCTATTATAAAAAGGAACTATCCGCACACCTCGACCTTGATGCACTCAAATTCGACGAATATCTTCCCTGTTTCGTTTATCTACGCCTGATGCAAGTGCTTGGCGCATACGGTTTTCGCGGTCTCATTCAGAAAAAATCACACTTCCTTGAAAGCATTCCTTTTGCCCTCAAGGAAATCCGTTTGCTGAGCGAAACCACCCCTCTGCCACAATTTGCCGAACTGCAAAGCGTCATCATTCAACTCAAGCAATTGGAAGAACGCTACACGCCGAAACAAGCTGGCTGTCTGACCGTTACCATCAACAGCTTTTCATTCCGCAAAGGCTATCCCGACGATTTCAGTGGCAACGGCGGCGGTTTCGTCTTCGACTGCCGCGCCTTGCCCAACCCTGGCCGTGAACCCGAGTTCAAAACCAAGACCGGCCGAGACATTGAAGTCGTTGAATATCTGCTTGCAAAGCCACAGACCCATGTTTTCCTTGAACACGTGAAAGGCATTGTGGCGCAAAGCGTCGACAATTATTTGGAGCGTCATTTCAGCAACCTGATGCTCTCATTCGGCTGCACGGGTGGCCAGCACCGCAGCGTCTTTTTCGCCCAAAGCATCTACGACTGGTTGAAAAAAGACTACCCCAACATTCACCTCATTCTCAACCACCGCGAAAGAAAAATCAGGGAGGAACGTAAGCCATGAACACCGCAATGATTTTAGCCGCCGGATTAGGCACGCGGCTCAAGGAACTGACCCACGACAAGCCAAAGGCTTTGGTCGAAATCAACGGCAAGACACTGTTGCAACGCACCATTGAGACCCTCATTGCCAATGGTTTTGAGCGCATCATTATCAATGTGCATCACTTTGGAAATCAAATCATTGAATTTGTCAACACACACACATTCAATGCCGAAATCCTGATTTCCGACGAACAGCAGCAACTCATGGATACGGGCGGAGGAATCATTCAGGCCACTCCCTTTTTCACCGATACCGATGCCGTGCTCATCCACAATGTCGACATTATCAGCGATGTAAACCTCAAAAAACATTATCAGGATTTCATCCATTCGGGCGACGATGCCTGGCTCTTAACGCAAGATCGTGAAACGGTGAGAAAACTTCTTTTCAATACTGAAAATCAACTCGTTGGTTGGAAAAACAAAAGTACGGAGCAATACAAATGGGTACACGATGCCACCGAAAACTACAAGGAAAAAGCTTTCAGCGGAATGCACATTTTCAAGCCAACGCTCTTTGCCGATTTCGAGAAAAAACCCGTCAGCGTGATTGACTTATACCTTAATTTGGCACAACGCAAACAAATCATTTCCAAAGAGATACAGACAAATCTATGGTTTGATTTGGGAAAGATTGAACAGATAAAATCCGTTGGCGAAAAACTGAAAGAAAACGAAAAACGTAAAAATTAAAAGAGTTCAAAATTGTTCAAAACGTGCATCGCAGAATGATTTTATCGCACAAAGCGCATTTGAACAATTTTGAACAACATTTATTATCCATGAACACACCTTTCATCAGCCGATTAGCGCAACACATCACGGCCAATTTCGACCTGAAAAACCAGAACCTGACCATCGTCTTCCCGAACAAAAGAGCGGCATTTTACCTCCGTTCCGAGTTCAAGCGCATCATTAACGGCAACATTTGGCTGCCGCAAATGCTCTCCATCGAGGAAGCCGTCACGCTATGGAGCGGCATCACGCTTGTTGACAATTTGGATTTACTTTTCGAACTGATTGACATTGATGCCGAACTGCATCCCGACAAACTGAAAAGCGACACCGACCTGCGCGTTTTTGGCAGTCAGGCCACACAAATGGCAAAGGATTTCGACGAAATCGACCAATATGACGTCAATGCACACGACCTTTTTAATTTCATTGTCGCCGATAAGGAACTGCAAATCTGGAACTTCGACGAGGAACGGCGCAAGGAAAAGGAAAAGAAATACTTGCAGTTTTTCCATTCTTTGCATGACTATTATCTGAAACTGCGCGAGAGACTTGCCTCACAAGGCAAAGGCTACTATGGCATGATTACGCGGCAACTTTCACACCTCAATGACGAAGAACTTTCAAAAAATGTCGGCGACCGTTTCATCATCTTTGCCGGTTTCAACGCCTTGACCCGTACCGAAGAAGCGATTATCGAAAAACTCGTCTACAACGGAAAAGCCGAAGTCATATTCGATTACGACCGCTATTATATTGAAGATGAGAACAATGAGGCCGGACTTTTCGAACGCCGTTATCAGGAAAAACATGGAAAATGGCTGGCCAATGGCATCAGCGAAAGACTTTTGGAGGAAGGAAAAAACATCCACATCATTTCGTGCAGCGGCAGCACCATACAAGCTAAAGCCCTGCAAGACAACCTGCAAGACATCAACGACAAAGACACGACCGTCGTCCTTGCCGATGAAAACCTGCTCATTCCCGTGCTGAACGCAATTCCCGACACAACAACATACACCGACCTGAAAGTATCAATGGGTTATCCGCTTCAGCAAACACCAATCAATCAACTCATTAAGGAATACTTCATTCTCCAACGTGGGAAGAAAATCAAGCGGAAAATCAGTGTAAAAGGCGAAGAAAGAAACATCGAAGGCTGGTATCTTTGGCCGATTTTGCGACTCATGGACTTGGAAATCACGAAAATCATTTTCAGTCAGGCAGAGATGCAAGCCTTCTCAAAATGGAAAAAAGAAGCCGTGGAAAAAGGCACTTTCATTTTTGAGGAAAACAGCCTTGAAGATTTCAAGAAATTCCCTGATTTACAAAGTTTTCTCCATCTCATCCTGAAAGCCAGCGAAACGCCTGGACAAATTCTGGATTCCATCAGGGAAATGCTGTGTTTCGTGGCGCAAAAAACGCAGAAACAATCGCAGGACAGCGACCTTCTTTTCCTGCTCAACCAAGTCAGCGAGATCGGAAAAATCATCAACCGCCTCGATTTGGTCATCAAGAAACACGAGGAATATGTCACTGATGCACAAGACGTTGAACTTCTTTTCCGATTGGTCAGCGTTGGTAATGCCATCAAACTCAATAGTAGCACCACCGACGGACTGCAAATCATGGGTCTGCTGGAAACCCGTAACCTCGATTTTGGAAAGATTCACATTCTGAGCGTCAACGAAGGCATTTTGCCCGCCGAGAAGCCACAAGGCAGCTTCATTCCGAGTTTCATCAGGAAAGCCCACGATCTGCCCGGCTACTATGAAAAGCAAGCCGTTTTCGCCTACCATTTCTACCATTTGCTGCAAAGCGCCAACGACATTTATCTCTATTACAACGATGTAGGCAACAAATCGGGCGGCGAACCCAGCCGTTTCATTCTTCAGATTTTGCAGGAATTGCCCAAACGAAACGCAAAAATCCGCATCACGGAAGAACCTTTTGCGGGACAAACGGCCAATCCTGGCGAAATCAAAAACCTTGCCGCAGACAAAGGACCTGCTTTGGAAGAACTACAGAATATCATTTGCAAGAAAGGACTAAGTCCCACAGCCATATCGACTTACATCAATTGTCCGTTTAGGTTTTACCTGAAATACATCAAGAAAATCGAAGACAACAGCGTTGATGAAGACACGGGCAGCAACATCACCGGCAGCATCATTCACAAGACTTTTGAATCCCTATTCCAGCCTTATCTGTCCAATGATGGTCAAAGGCAAATCATTGATAAAGAATTATTTATCAACAAGATAAGGCCAAACGCGGAGAAAGAACTGCAAAAAGCCATCGAGGAAAAGCTGCCCGGCGGACTGTCGGACATCGGCTACAACTACATGGACAAACTCGCCTTGCACAAATGGCTCCACGCCTATCTCGACTACACCGAAAAATGTCTGGAAAAGGACGGACTTATCATGTTGGAATTAGAGAGCAATCTGAGCAGTTCCATAACAATCAACGGTTTACAATGCAATTTTGCAGGCTACGTAGACCGCATCGACAAATACGGCGACACCTACCGCGTGATTGATTACAAGTCCGGGAAAGTTGATAATGATTCCGTAAAACTGCCCTACCGTGAGGAAGGTGAAACCGACATCGATTATCTCAAGCGCATTCCTGAAAAGGCCTTGCAACTGCTGCTTTACAAATATTTTTACCTCAAGAAAAATCCGGACATCAGCCCGCAAGACATCACGGCTGCCATCCATAGTCTGCGCCGTTCCAAGGAAATGCAATGTGAACTTGTCAAAGCGATGCCCAAGAAAAGCGATTCTGCCGAAGTGCCATTCCTATTGGACGAAACCTTCACCGACGACATGGAAAAATTGCTCACCGCCTTGATTGAGGAAATGCTCGACACGGATATTCCATTCAGCCAATGCGAAGAAGGCAGTAAAGTTTGCGGATATTGCGAATTTTGCGATATTTGCAGACGGGAAAAGAAGAAATAACTGAAAGCAAAATCTTCAAATTCATTACGATATGTTGTTAGAAATCGATCCCACCTTAATTTGGACTATTACAGGAGTAGTCGTTGCAGTAATTGCTGTAATTGTAGCTCTGCTGATTCACCAGAGTAACAAGAAGACAAAAAAGTACGATGAAATCAAAGATTTGCAAGTTTCATGCAACAGGCTGAAAGTTGCCATGGACATCGGAAAAATCAACACCTTGCTGAGCCAAGTCGTTTCGTTATGCAAAAAAGCCCAAACAGACATAGGTTTTAACACAGGTAATGACTTGAAAAACATTGCTTCCGAGGTGAATCTAAATTGGAATGAAGTCTTGATAAAACTTGATGCACTCCATGATGAAAACTTGAAAAAGGATTTATCGGATATAATGAGCCAATATTGGACTTGCCTTTCCGATGTTGAATTTATCGTGTCTGCTTTAGGACAAAAAACTGAAAATTTCAACGAAATGTTGACTTCAGACAATTCGCAGGAATTACAAGATGTTGTCTCTACCTCCGTTAATCTCTATAAAAACGAATTTGAATGTCTCTCACAGATTATCTCTTTGAGATTTAAAGATATAGAGGTTCCATCATTTGATAGCAAAATAGACGATTTGTTAGCCACAAAACTGAAAGACTACACCATAAGCAGCAATAGTTTCACCATAAAACTTCGGGCAGCAACTGGTGATGCCATTGCACAAATTTCGTTAGGAGATTATTATTTCGAAAAGAATCAACCTAAAGAAGCCTTTAAATGGCTTTTGAAAGCGGCAAAACAAGGTCTTGCTCTTGCTCAATACTGTGTAGGATTTTGTTACGAAAAAGGAGAAGGTGTTGAAAAAGATGAAAAAAAAGCATTTGAATGGTACTTGAAAGCTGCCGAACAAGGTCTTGATGAAGCTCAATGCAATGTAGGAGTTTGTTATGGATATGGAGAAGGTATAGAAAAAGATGAAAAAAAAGCATTTGAATGGTACTTGAAAGCCGCAGAACAAGGTCTTGCTATAGCTCAATTCAATGTAGGAGATTGTTACAGCGAAGGAGAAGGTATAGAAAAAGATGAAAAAAAAGCATTTGAATGGTACTTGAAAGCCGCAGAACAAGGTCTTGCTGAAGCTCAATACAATGTAGGAGTTTGTTACGAAAAAGGAGAAAGTGTTGAAAAAGATGAAAAAAAAGCCTTTAAATGGTATTTGAAAGCTGCAGAACAAGATTTTGCTAAAGCTCAATTTAATGTAGGAAATTATTACAGAAAAGGAAAAGGTATAGAAAAAGATGAAAAAGCAGCATTTGAATGGTACTTGAAAGCGGCAAAACAAGGTCTTGCTGAAGCTCAATACAATGTAGGAGTTTGTTATAAAAATGGAGAAGGTATAGAAAAAGATGAAAAAGCAGCAATTGAATGGTACTTGAAAGCTTCAAAACAAGGTTATGCTGCTGCTCAATTAGCTGTAGGAGTAAGATATCTTTTGGGTGATGGTGTGGATCAAGATTTTTCATTAGCATTCAAGTGGCTCACCAAAGCAACAACCCAACATGAAACAGGGGCATATTGTTATCTTGGTCTAATGTATTGGAATGGAAAGGGAGTTCCTAAGAGTCCGTATATAGCAGTAAAATATTATACTATAGATGCTGAAAACGGCTTCCCTTATGCTCAATACCTTCTTGGCAAATGCTATGAAACAGGCATTGGCGTAGATGAAGTTGATATGGGAAAAGCTATGTATTGGTACAGAAAAGCTGCCGAGCAAGGAGAGGAAAAAGCAATAGAAAAACTAAAAGAACTTGGTGAATAAAAAGTTGTTTTTGTGTCAGTTTTGGTGGAAATACCGGTTTTTTGTTTGGCTTTAAAATGCTTGATACGGAAATTCCGTTCAGCCAATGCGAAGAAGGCAGCGACACTTGCGGCCACTGCGATTTTTGCGATATTTGCAGACGAGAGAGGAAATAGCCCAACAATCCAAAAACAAGAAAAACCAGATCTAATACTTTAAGGAAACGAGAGAGTTAGATTTCAAAAATTCACCTATTCTTCCAAAATTCCTTAAAGTCTTCGTAGTTTCTGGCCAGCAGTTCCGGTACATTCAAGCCGTAAGGACATTTTTTGCGACAGGCGTTGCAATGCTTGCAGTTTTCTATTTTTTTCATTTTTTCAGCCCATTCCTCTGTAAGATAAACGCTTAACGGAGCACGGCGCAGGAAAAGACTCATTCGGGCGCAGTCGCAAATCTCAATGCCGGCAGGACAAGGCATACAATAACCGCAGCCACGGCAAAAATCACCTGCCAGCTTCTTTCTTTCCTCTTCCACCTTACGCCAACGTTGCGGATTCATTTCTGGCGCTTCGTTCTGGTAGGAGATAAATTCATTCAATTCCTTTTCGCGCTGAATGCCCCAAATCGGCAAGGCGTGGTCGAATTGGTTAAGGAAAGCGTAAGCCAAAGCCGAATCGGTAATCAAGCCGCCCGCCAAAGCCTTCATGCAGATAAAGCCCATGTTGTGTTTGTGACAGGCATCGACAATTTTCTGGTCTTCTTCCGAAGAAAGATAGGAAAACGGATATTGCAAGGTGTCGTAATAATCGTGCTCAACGGCTTCCATTGCGACATTCTGACGATGGTTGCTAATGCCAATGAAACGAATTTTTCCCTGACGCTGAGCCACCTTGATGGCATCATACAGGCCCGCCTTGTCGCCCGGTCGCGGACAATAATCCGGATTATGGAACTGGTACAAATCGAGATAATCGGTGCGGAGATTTCTCAACGTCGTGTGCAAGTCCCTCCAAAAATCCTCAACGGTGGTCGCTCCCGTTTTCGATGCCAAGATGACCTTGCTCCTTACATCCTGAAAAGCCTCGCCGATTTTAATTTCGCTGTCAGTGTAAAACCGCGCGGTATCGTAAAAGTTAATGCCGTTAGCGTAGGCTTTCTGAAGCAAATACACAGCTTCCTTTTGGCTAATCCGTTGAATTGGCAGGGCACCAAAACCGTTTTTATTCACTTTCAATCCGGTCTTTCCAAGAATAATTGTCCTCATAGCAAATGATGTTTAGTTGAACAGAATGATTTAACACTACAAAAATAGAAAATAAATTAATATGTTATACTATTTCAAATGAATAAGAAATGTTTTTTCCCTATTTTTGCCTTGCAAATCCGATGTGCTGCAATTTTGCACTGCAAATCTAAGGTCTGCAAGGAATTGGCGGTTGGCTTGTGGCTTAGTTATGGTATAACTTTGTGTAAATGAATGGTTTGTCAACGGCCAAAAGCCAAAAGTGAGAAACAAATTTGAAATTGTGTAATTGTCGAAAACATTTCTGTTATGCGCCGTTTTATTTCTTTGATTATATGCGTTATGTTTGCGCAAATGCTTGTCGCTCAGACGAAAACAACACTTATTAAAGGTCAAATTGCCGATGAAAGCGATGCTCCGATTGAGTATGCTGCCATTGTCCTTCAAAACGAGAACAATGCTGTTCAGGCTGGTTCCATGTCGAATGATGAAGGCCGTTTTCAGTTTAAAGGAGAGTTTTTAGGGAAATATAAACTGGTAATCAGTTATATAGGTTATGACAATCAGGAAGTGGAAGTGGTTTGCGACGGCAAAAAGACTGTGGATGTTGGAAAAATCGTCATGAAAGAACTTATACATCAAATCGATGAGGTGTATGTGACAGGGGAGAGACTGCCGAAAACCGTTTCGGTGGACAAGACGAGTATCAATCCGGCGGCAAATATGAGTTCGGCGACGGGTTCGGTGTTGGAAGTGTTGCGCTCTGCGGCTTCGGTCAGTGTGGATAACGAGGACAATGTCTCCATTCGTGGCAACAATAACATCTTGATTCTATTGGATGGCATTCCGACGACGGTTGGCAGTCTCAATAGCATTCCGGCTGCCAATGTGCAAAGCATTGATATCGTGACAAGTCCGGATGTAAAATACGATTCGGAAGGCACAGGCGGCATCATCAATATCGTGTCGAAAAAGCAGATTGGGACAGGTCTGAACGGGATGGCTTCGTTCAATTATGGCTTCAATGGAATGTTGAACGGGAACTTGGCTTTGAGTTACAGCAAAAAGAAATGGAGCCTTCGTTTCAACTATAACGGGAAATATGAAAAGGATTTGATTAACAGTACTTTGAACCGTGATTTCTATCAAGGTGGGAATAGTATTCATCAAATCATTGCGGCCAATCGCACGACCAGCAATCAGGTTTTTGGCGCTAATGCGGTCTGTCGCGCTTCGAAGAAGAATATCTTCACTTTGGATGCCAAACTGATGCTGCCACGACTGAACAATGTCCAGAATTTTGAGAACCATTATGCTTTTTCGCCCTTGTTGTATCGCACCACCGACATCAGTTTCAACCGCGTGATGTTTGAGGGTTCGTTGGCCTATAAGCATGTTTTCATTCCTGAAAAAAGTGAAATGAGCGTGCTGGCATCGGTTTCAAAAATCAAAGGGGACAGACCTTCATTCTATTTTGAAAATGAGCAACTTGTGCAGAAATCCATTTCGGGTGGAAGCCCGTTTATTACAGCCTTGCAAGCCGATTATATGCAGAAGGTTGGCAAAGGAAAAATGGAGACGGGCGTGAAGATGATGGTGCGTCAAAACAACATCAACCACAAGTTTTATGAGTACGATACGATTAATAATGTGTGGGTTTATTTCCAGTACTTCAGCAACGATTTGCGCCATCGCGAATACATTCCTGCCGCTTACGCAATGTATTCTTCAAAACTGACTGAAAGACTGTCGTTTAAGGCGGGGCTGCGCTTCGAATACAGCGTGACGACCTTGCACAGCGACAAGCAGCAATTGGACACCTTGAATCGCAATGCTTTCCTTTCGCCTAATCTTTTCTTCAATTATCAAATCTCAGAAACACAGTCGCTTTCGTTGGGATTTTCGAGAAGAATCACGCGCCCGACTTATCCGCAACTCAATCCATACATCAATTTGATTGACAACCAGACCTACGAAACGGGCAATATTAACCTTTTGCCAGAGACTTCCAACAAGGTGGATTTGGGTTATTCTCTGGTCTCAAAATATCTCAATGTCAATGCAAACGCCTATCTGAATTACATTCAGAATTACATTTCGCAAGTCGCCCTAATGAGCGGTAATACCTTGATTTTGACTTATATCAATGGCGATTCCGACCGAAAGACCGGCCTTGAATTGCTGCTGCGTCTGAAACTTGCCCAATGGCTTTCCGTCGATTTGAACAACAATGTGTATTACACGAAGACGAACGGCACGTTTGAAAATGCCGACATCAACAATCAGGGTTGGGTGAACAGTTTCAATGCTTCTGTGAATGTCAAGCCGTTGAAAGGCACTGATTTACAGATGCAGTTTTATTACATTACGCCACAATATTTCCCGCAATTTCAGACCCAGCCCATTTATTATGCCAATGTCGGCGTGAAGCAGGTCTTGGTCAAGGAAAAACTCTTTGTGACGGCCATGTTTACCGATGTCTTCAACACGCGTCGTTGGGATATCTTCTCCGATAACACCATTTACAATCTGGTCAACAATAGTAAAGGTAAGACGCAAATGTTCTGGTTAGGAATCACTTATAATTTCAATTCCTTCAAGCCGGGCGTGGCAAAAGCCAAGAAAGAGGAGGAGGACAGAAGCATGATTCGCTTGGGCGAGTGAGATGCAAATTTTATGTCGAGTTGTTGCTTTGATGCGAGAAATTCCATCTTGCAAATTTTTCAAACTTTTTTGTAACTTTGCCGCCGTGTAAAACTCAGATTGCCATGAAGTACCCTATTGGAACCCAGACATTCAGCACCCTCATCGAAGAAGGCATGGTCTATGTGGATAAGACCGACCTTGTGTACCAGCTGGCCCAGAAGCGAATCTGTTTCTTCTGCCGTCCCCGTCGTTTCGGAAAGTCGTTGCTGATTTCGACCTTAGATAGTTATTTTAGAGGGAGAAAGGAACTTTTCAAAGGCCTGAAGATTGATGCACTGGAAAAAGACTGGGCGCAATATCCCGTGTTCAGGATTGACTTCTCGAATGGAAATTTCAGCAAACAAGATGGATTGACGAATTTCATTGAAGACGATCTTTTCCAATGGGAAAAAACCTATGGCAAGGAGTCGGATGTTCCGGAACTTGGCAAACGTTTCCAAAATGTACTAAAGAAAGCTCATGAGAAAACTGGCCAAAAGGCGGTGGTTCTCATCGACGAATACGACAAGCCCTTGCTTGATGTGCTGATGGAACCGATGGAGGAGCCAAACCGAAACATTCTCAAGGAGTTTTACGGCACTTTCAAGTCAGCCGATGAGCATCTCCGTTTTGTGTTGCTCACAGGCGTGACTAAGTTCTCGCAGGTGAGCGTGTTCAGCGGTTTCAACCAGCCCGAAGACATCAGCATGGATAGCGGTTTCGATGCCTTGTGCGGCATAATCCAGGAAGAACTTGTAGCGTATTTCGATGGTGAGATTGAGGCAATGGCTGAGAAACATAAATGCTCGAAAGATGAAATGTACCAGCGTCTGAAGAGGCAATACGACGGCTATCATTTCTCCGAGGAGATGGTTGACATCTTCAACCCGTTCAGCGTACTCAACGCCATGTCGAAGAAAAGACTTGACGACTATTGGTTTGCCTCGGGCACGCCGACTTATCTGATGAAACTCATCGACCGCAATAAGACCGACATCAAGGAAATAGTGAGCCGCCCGTATGCGAAGAAATACTTTATGGACTATAAGGCCGATGTGGAAGACCCGCTTGCGATGATTTACCAAAGCGGCTATCTTACGATAAAAGCGTATGAAGCAGGCAAGGCACTGTACAAACTTGATTTCCCGAACAATGAGGTCAGGAATGGCTTTGTCGATATGCTTGTCAACGACTACTTCAACGACCGTCATGGCGATACGAATTGCCTGGCTATTGACATCAGCGATATGCTTGACGAATGTCGTTTGGACGATCTCCGCGATGCGCTCACAGGCTTCTTCGCTTCCATTCCATACAACGCCAACTACCAGCAACGCGCATGGAGTTATGAAAGCCATTATCATTATACATTATATCTGATATTCAGGCTTTTGTCATGCTACACGACTTTGACCGAAAAGGAAAACTCACGTGGTCGTGCCGACATTATCGTTGAAACCAATGATTACGTTTACATCTTTGAATTCAAACTCGATGGCACCGCAGCTGAAGCTTTGAAACAGATTGAAACAAAAGGCTATGCTGAACCATACGCCGCCGACAGCAGGAAACTTTTCCGCATAGGTGTCGGTTTTTCTTCCGAAATGAAGAACATTGCGGAGTGGGCGGTGATTTGAGTTAAGTTTGCAGTCACCAAAGAGTTTTTGTGCCTATTCTTCGCTATTGTTATACTTTAGTAGAAAGTATGAAAATCATCACTTTCCAGTCCTTTGTCTGCTGAAAATCACCCAAAGCACGATAGGTGCGCCAATCAAGGCCGTGACTGAGTTGATAGGCAGACTGCCGTCGAAACCAGGCAGACGCGAAATAAGGTTACAGAATAGGGCTAAGTCCATGCCAATCAAAGCTGTTGCAGGAATCAGGACGAAATGGTTACTGCTCTTGAAAAGGAAACGCGCCAGATGCGGAACCGCCAAACCTAAGAAGGCGATTGGTCCGCAAAAAGCCGTGATGATGGCCGTGAGAAATCCCGAAACCAGAATGGTCATCATGCTGCAACGCCTGATGTTGACGCCTAAATTCTCGGCATAACGCTCGCCTAAAAGCATCAAGTTGAGGTTTTTGGATAAGAGAAAAGCCAAAATTGCGCCGACAATGATGGTGATGCTCAGGAAAGGCAACTGCGCTTTGCTGACTGACGAAAAACTGCCCAAGCCCCAGATGACAAAGGCATGGACGTCTTCTTTTTGACTGAAGAACTTCAGCACATCGGTGATGGAACCTGCAATGTAGGCAATCATGATGCCGACCAGAATCAGGCTGACCATATTACGCAACTTTGCACTGAGAGCCAAAATGAGCAATAAGACCAGAAAGGCCCCGATAAAAGCGGCAAGCGAAACGCCTAATGTCGACCATAACGCGCTTTGACTGAGTGCAATGCCGCTGAAACTTCCTGCCAAAAGTACGACTAAGGCCACACCCAAACTCGCCCCGCTGCTGATGCCCAAAATGGAAGGATCGGCCAAGGGATTGCGGAACAAAGTCTGCATCAATAGGCCGGAGACGGATAAGCCGATGCCAGCCAAAAGTGCCGTAATGGCTTGTGGCATACGGTATTCCATAATGATGGAGCGGTATGTGTTATCCTCGCCGTGAAACACCGCTTGACAAAAATCCTGAAAAGGAATGGAAACGGAACCCAACAGCAGATTGAGGGCAAACAGCACCACGCCAATCAGAAAGATGCTGATAGGGATGAGTATGTTGCTATGGTTGACGTGTTGTGCCATTGGTTTGAAAAAGTGGTCAAAGATAGGGCTTTATAAGAAATGTAAAACTGCGAGAATAATGAATGTGCCAACAAGCAGCCAGCGATTAACATTTATAGATTTATCAATTTTTGAGAATCTTGCGTCAACTGATGACTTAAATTCGTCGATATTTGATAAAATATTGTTACAAATGGATTTTGTCTCTGACAAATTAGAAATAGCATCGTTCAACTTTTGAATTGACGAGTCAACTTGAGTACTAATGCTATTAGTGTTTGACTTCAAATCGGCAAAGTTATAGTCTATTTGCTCAATGAAAGAATCAAATCTAACTTTGATATCAGCAGACAATGAACCAATAGATTGCGTAATGTCAGAAAAGGCTTTGTCTTGTTGATTCTTCGTCTCATGTAATTCATTAGCAATTCCATCAAGCTTGATCTTTATTGCCTTAATTTCATTTGTTGCATTGTCCAGAACCACATGAAACGAACTGAATTTGTTTGTCTGCTCTCCCAATTTGCTGATTTCAGTTTCAAGCATTGAAAACGATTCGGTTATTTTTGAGTCGAAAGCCGTTGTGGAAGTTTTCACATTTTCATTAAATTGAGTGATAAAACCTTCACAAGACGACCTAATCTTGTCTATCGTTGATTCAAGTTCTGAAGTTTTACCAGACTGATAGTTTTGAACTTCTGATATAAACCCTGAGACATTTTCTTTTAATGCACCCAAACTTTTTGAATACTCGCTGATAACTTGCTGCAAGCTCTTGCTTGAAGCAACAATTTTTTCAACTTGTTCTTTAGCAGACTTTATTTCCGCCAATTCTGTCTCCATATCATGGAGTACTTTTAATACATCGTTTGCCATATCTATTATTTTCTATAATTATCACTAAATGTGTGTAACCACTTGGAGTGGATTTCCAATTCTGCTTCCATTTCATACTCTTCAAGTTTGTGTATATCGTCATCAGATGCCACATGACGATTATTCTCATTTAATTTTCCCTTGAAACTATTTACAATCTTATGGAATTCATCATAATCGGTATACTTTTTATATAACGCCAAATATGCAGAAATATAACTTTCCTTAAGTTCATTTTTGAGGTTTTCATTGTCACCGACGCCCAAAAACAATAGGCAAAATACATTTAGAAGGTCAATGGTGAAATTAGTATCCGTTAGAGAACGTCTAATCAGGCGTACCGCACCTTGAAGATGTTTCACATTGTCTATCTGAGAACTAGAATCAAGACTTGTTATGTCATCATCAATTACGCGCATGTATTTATAGACAAAATTAATAGAAGATTTTTTCCCTTCATCTGAATCACTAGTAAGAGAAAAAGATTTGTCTTCTTCTGGTAAATCTTCATATATAAAATCACTTCTCGCATACTTTGAGTTGAAGTAGTAGTAGATAAAGTCTTTGAGATCTTCGTTTTTTTCAAGCCAGCTGCGTCCTTCTTCTGCACCAAGCATACAAAAAGTACGCATATCATCAATAGCTCGCTTGCGTTTGACGGCTATCTTATCATAAATGAATTCTGTCAAATAACCAAGGCATTTATGAACTTCATTGTCTCCTTTATAAATAGGAACTTTTGCTATTTCTTCTGCCGCTTTCTCTTTCGAGTAATATCGTTCCAGGAATTTTTGAAGTCCTTGGTAGTATTCTCCGTCTCTTTTCCTCACTGTGACGATACGACAGCGATTTTTCCCGTAGTCTTTCGTGAAGTCATCAATAAGACCTATACAACACATACGATATATAGCCTTGTCAACATCTGCACCATCTCGATATATCTCAATACTGTCAGCAGGAACTATTCTGACATTTCCATTTTGTATATCTTCAATATGTTTTTCTTTGTTATTTCCTCCGTTAATATAAACAAGCTGATTGTTGTTTTTTAGTCGTCCTATTGTTCTTGTTGAAATAAACGCCACCAACTCTGTCCCCTCTACGGAACTAAGTAACTTTTCCAAAAAATTAGAAACCTCTTCTGTATGTTCTTTTGTTTCCGCATTATTTCCAACAAATAATGATATGGTAGACTTGTTTAAGAGTTCGTGCATCGTCCGTTTCTCGATGAGCGATCCCTTAAAATTGTTGTTAAAGAAATACATGACTGTTTCATAATCGGCATTCATGTATTCTATGTTTTCTTTCCGAATTGTAATACCGTTTGATTTGAGTATGTCGTCTAAGTCATCTTTGTATTGAAAACCTTTAGCTTCTTTTGGAACATCTTTTAATTTACATTGACTATACAATGAACATTTCGTTTCGCAAGGACCTTTGTCACATTTAGTGCATACCTGATTACAAAGGCTAAAACCAAATCTTATATTACAAACTTCACACTTCAGTTTCACCATGTCTCGTTCTGGAGAAAAAACATCAATATCCTCTGGTGATATAGAAATATTGAATTTATTCAGTATGAAATTCAAATCCTCTTCTTTAAACCATTTTCCTTTAATGATCCATATATCAGGATGATATACTTTGCATTTGGGATTAATTCTAACAAGTTTATAATCAGAAAGCAAAATAACAGACAATGCTGTATGCCTGTCACGGCCTGCGCGTCCAGCTTCTTGAACAAAACTTTCGAGGGAACTGGAATAGTTCATATTTACCGTAAACCTCACATTGGGTTTGTCGATACCCATACCAAAAGCTTTAGTTGCCACCATAAGCGGAAGTTTGTTGTCTCGGAATAGTTCAAGATTCTTGAATGATTCTTCGTCAATTTCTTTACTTTTTTCATCATCTCCATCGCTACTACCCATAAAAGTACCAACATCAAAGTCTTTTCTCAACTCATCGGCATTCGGGTTGACAGCAATTCCTCCGCTATTCTTATGAGGGCAGAAAATAATGCCAGATTCTGTATATTCCTCTTTTTTAGCAGCGTAGTTGTCTGGCATTGCTATGGTTAAGTCGGGTGTGTGTGTTCGTTGCTTGTTCTGCCGTTCGAAAAATTTACTTACTATAGTCTCCTTCTCTTGCTCATTCTGGAGTTCTCTGATATAAGTGGGGATTTCGTTGACATAATGTCCAAGAAATTCTTGTTTTGCTTTATAAGCTGCCCATTTATCTTTAATGTTCAGTGCTCGTGGACATTCATCTAAATGATGATTTGAATCGAAAAATTTATCTTCCTCATATTCTACTGGAACCTTTTCTATTTTATATTGTAGCTCAAGCCTATTTGTATTTTCATCTCTAACGATTGTATCAGAATCCAATGGGAATTGACCATTGCCAGATAGTTCTCTTTCCACATCTGCCAGTACATCAAACGATGCGGTAGCTGTAAGACCAAAGAGTGTCAAATGCTTTCTGTTTTCTTTTTGCTTTGGCAATACATAATTATAAAGATTTCTCCCCAAATGTAAGTATGTAAACCTAAAATCATGTCCCCATTCGGATACGCAGTGAACTTCGTCAATAACTCCATACGAGAAGTACACGCCCAACTCGTGCATGTTCTTTAGCTTTTCCCTAAAACTGTAAATACATAACCGTTCGGGAGATAAAAATACAAACTGGAGAAGGGAATCTTCCATTGCCTTACACCGCTTTTCTTTTTCGTCGGCATTTACAATAGCATTAATGAATGTACATGCATCTATTCCGGCTTTGAGAAGACCGTCGTATTGATCTTTCATCAATGAGCGAAGAGGATCAACCACAATTGTTACACCAGGTTGTAACATGGCTGCAATCTGATAAGTAAGAGATTTGCCACCGCCTGTTGGAAGTAAGCCAATGACACACTTGTTTTGTAAAGCTCTGCTTAAAATTGGCAATTGTCCCGGTCGGAAAGATTTTTTCCTAAACAGCGTCTGCATGAAGTATTCAAGATGAACTTTCAATTCATCAATATCCTCATATTCTCCATTGGATTTCTTAGTTACTAACGGTTTGTAATCTATTACGTCACTGGTGTAAATCTGTCGTTCACCGTAGAGATAATGCGATGAGCGAATATTGAAATAGCAATCATTTCGGCTCTTGAATTCGCTGAAAGAAATATTTTCCAAATGGGCTCGCCTCACGACAGCGACATCTATTACCAAATCAAATGCGTGATTTTTAATAGATGCACTTGGCTCAAGAAGAATTGAAACAGGAATGCCATCTACTTTATGAAGAGGGGAATCTTGAAATTCAGGAGAACTGATAATTGTTAGTTTAACTTTGGGGAATTTTATTTCATCATATTCTTGACTTAATGCAGTTAGATGATTAAACATTTCTTTGAGTTCTGCGATAGCCAATGCCGCGCAAGGCACATCCCGTTCTTGAACTAATATATCCCAACTTGGTGCATTGACATCCAATTTTCCTATCAGCAATGCTTCTGTAATAGTCTTTTGAACCCGGGCAATTCCAACTGGTGATAATGTCAATTGAAGATTTTTTTTCCAATCATCATCAAACGTCCTGTAATATGCAGATTTTACATTTCTCAAGTATTCGCTATTAAAGCAACTGAAATCAGAATTTGATATTTCGGCCTCATTAATTCTTTCGCAATGCCATAAATTTCGTTTGAGTACTTCAACTCTATAATTGTCATTTTCTTTCTGGTCGGCAGTTGAATGGTATCTGTCACCATCCAATTCAAGAACAACCCCTTTTAGTTCGTTCCCGTAAGGGAATTGACAAGCGAAATCCACTCTTTGTGATTGATGCCTAGACTGATTCGTTATGGATGTAAGTTTCCTTTGTGGGCAAAGCACTTGCTGGAAAAACTTTGGAGCAACATCACAAATATAGTGTGCTTCTAAATCGGAATCTATGATGTCATTGTTATAGCTTTTTCTTGTCAAGTTCCACCTGCTATCAATCGCATGAAGTGCCAAAAATACATCTTGAGGATTTAAATTATCCAATGAAAATTGTATTCCTCCGAGAGCATCAAATTGTTGCTTATTACCAAAGGTAGCAAATGCATTTTCTACTAATTGACTGCACTTTGTTGGGAGGCCTCTTACAATAATATTATTTAGAACCGCAAAAAGAGGATTAACATCATCGTAAATGCTGGCACCAATATCAAAAGGCGTTGAAACTTCAAATGCCGACAAATACTTATATAGGGCATCCACTTTGTCTTTGGTAGTCTTTTGTCCTTCGGAAGAAAAAATATCTTTAATGCAATCAAGTCGATAAGAAGCATTAAATTGTTTTGGAGGATTATATTTTACAAGTATAGTTTCGTTTTCAAAGCGTTCTATTTTAAACACTTTGTATCGAGCGGTGTAAGAAATATGACTATCTTTATTGTGATTAGCTTGCCATATCAATTCTGGATTTTGAAACCAGTTGAAGAATGCTTCTATTCTTTGGTTGTTAGCATTCATTGGCCCAACACAAATGAAATAATGTTCTCCACAAATGGCATCAGCAATCGTTTGGGCTAATTGTTTGACATTTACTGAATCAATATCAAGAATATTAGAAAAGAAATGAATCGTTACATCAACATCAGAAACAATGTCTTCTGTTATTATTTCATTTGCGTATTTATTTAGTGCAAATATTTTAGCATTATCAAGATATGCTCCAACATGCAATTCTGCTCGTTCCAACGCTATTCCTGATGGCTCAATAAGAATGACACGAGAAATGTCAGTTTTGATATTATTGGCTTTCAGAAAATCTATAAAACATATTGTTGCCAATCCTTGTCCGCAGCCCCAGTCAATTATTTGGATATTCTTATTTTGATAAGCATTTATTTCTAAATGATTAAGGGCTCCCTGAATCTTAGCTTCGTGCATATTCCCATAAGAATACAAGTATTGGCACATTTGTTCATGTGTGTCGAGGAGATTGACACCTCTACCAAGTGAGTCAAATAACGAATTCCTTTCTTCTTCAGATAGAGACGATATGGCATTCCAAGCAATTCTTCTTATTCCTTGAAAAGAAGGATTTTCTAATGCCTTTACTTGTGCTATATATTCTTGAATTGATGCCATTTATTTCCCTGTTATTGTTTCTCCATTAGGATTATCTAAATGCTGTTTCCAATTTGCTAAAGCGATTTCTTTTGAAGAGTTTGCATAGCAATACTCACAAAGATGGGGGCAAGTGTTGTATTCTCCTATATCCTTTGCTGCCATACAACCACAAAGTTCACGTTGTCCGGGGTCTTTTTTGTGGGCACTGATAAAATATTTGTTGTTGGGCAGCAATATTGCTCTTTCTGGGATTTCGGTGTCGCCGAATAAGGATGGAGCAGGAATATCTTGATTTTTTACTTTCATAAAATCCAGCAGTTCTTGGCTTTGCCATGCAAGACGGGTGATAAGGTCGCCGTCTATACAACGGTTGTGTTCAATCCCGTATTTTGAGAGGTTTATTTTTTCGCCACAAGTGGCAAGCGTATAATTCCAACCTCTTTCCTTATTCATGGATGATAATTTTTGAGCAAAGATTTCCATTTGCTCATCTGTCCATTCATGATATGGAATGTTGTTTCTTTCAAGATTGACTTTTACCTTTTTGTATAAAGAAATATCCGCATAGCTGAAGACTAATTTCTCTGTATAGCCTTTAAGTTGATCTCCAATATTTTGAACTTTGGCAAGAAGATTGTCAACGGATATATCATCGGTAAGAATCATCGGGTCAAATCTCCAGATGACGGCACCTTTTCCGAGACGATTGACGAGCAGTTTGAATGTCTCAATGCGTTTCTCCAATGACGGGACTTTCTCTAATTTCTCATTTTCATAATCATTGAGAGTGTATTGAATGTAGCACTTAATGTTTTTCTCTTCAAGAATATGGAGATAGTTCAAAAGTGGATGTGGGTTTTTTGACCAAAACACTATAAAACGTGTCTTGTCATAGGAGACGTAAGACTTTACGCCGTTGAAAGGATTTGTCCAGGCTGAAAAGCCAATTTCCAATCTTTTGAAGAACCAGTCGGCATAGAATGCAGGAATGTCAGTGCTTCTGCTTGCTGATACAATAATGGGAGCTTGTGCTTTGACAAACTGTCCGTCAATAGATAAATCTGTATGCTTCCAAGTTGCCATGTCTATGTTGTAACTATCACAAAAATCTTTATCAGGCAAAAGTAACAAAAAAAGTGATGAAAGAAATAACAACCCAAAACTTTTCAATCTTCTCGATTACGAGAAAATCCTCATCTATATCATTTGTTTTTCCAACCATGGTCATAAAAAGATAACACCCATAGTTCATTTCAATGACTTGTTCAAGTCAATCGAATAACTTGCCCAAGTCAATGCAATGGCTTGTCCAAGTCATTTGAGGCAGACCTGGGCGGTTTTTATAAATGATTATTGATTCATTTTTGGAAAATTGCGTTTACATTGAAAAAGATTCTTATTTTTGCGGATAAAATCAAATGATGTGATGCTGTTTTATGTCATATATAAAATGCTTATTTTTAAATCTATATATTCGTAAATAATAAAGTAAACACTCCGAAATTTTTGAAAAGTTTCGGATAGAATATTGCCTATGGTAACAGAAGAAATCAGAAAAAAGATAGGTCGTTGCAAGAGGGGAACGATATTCTTTGTGTCAAGTTTTCCGGGCTACGATGAAGAGTATGTGAGAAAAGTTTTGGCTCAATTGGTCGAAGACGGGACTTTGGTGCGTCTTTCAAATGGCGTTTTCCTGAAACCGGTGAAAACACGCTTCGGCGTCGTGTATCCCGATCCCGATGTGGTGGTGAAAGCCATTGCCAACAGAGACCACGCCAAGGTGTTGCCCAATGGTTATGTGGCTTTGAATCAGTTGGGACTGTCAACGCAAGTGCCTGTGGTGTATATGTATTTGACCAACGGCGCAACCCGTATGGTGCAATTGGGACAGAAACAAGTCATGCTGAAACATGCTAGCCCACGAAATTTTGCCTTTAAAGACCCTTTTATGGGTGCGCTATATCAAGCCTTGAAGTGTCATGGAGAAAACGGTTTCACGGAAGATGAACTGAAGCAAATAGCCCATTTGGTAAAGACCTTTGCCAAGGAACAGACCTTCGCACACGACTTGGGCTTGATGTCGGCTTGGATGAGTAAACTGATAAAGGAGGTGCTGTTATGAGCCTGTGGATTAACAATAGCCTTGCCGACCGATTGGCCATGATTCAGCGGACGACTCTTGAAAAGCAGTTGCCCGATGAAAACGCAGTGGAAAAGGATTGGTGGGTGACGCTTGCACTCAAAGCCCTGTTTTCGCTTGATTGTTATGATTATCTGCTTTTTAAAGGTGGTACGTCGTTAAGCAAAGGTTGGAAACTCATCAATCGTTTTTCGGAAGACATTGACTTGTGCATCGACCGTGAATTTTTCGGAAAAGTGAAAGGTTTGTCGGCCGCTGAATGTAAGAACAACAACCAGATTAAGTTGTTAAGGGAAGCTTCCCGCGACTATGTAATAGGCGAGATGGCTTCAAAACTGGAGCAAAGACTGTCGGAATGGAATCTTGAAGGGTGTAAGGTGATTCCTGTCACGACAAACCCCGACGGTTCGTTGATTGACCACGACAGTGATCCGACTGTTTTGTTGCTGGAATATCAACCTGTCGTGGGGCGAAGGAATGTCTATTTGCCTCCCGTAGTTAAGATAGAAATAAGCTGTTTGGGAATGCGCGAGCCGTTTGAAGTGAAGCCTTTGCAATCGCTTATCGGAGAATGTTTCCCGGATGAGGATGATGAAAACATTGCGCTTGCGGCAACCGTACTTCCTTCAAGGACGTTTTTGGAAAAGGTATTCCTTCTGAACGAAGAATTTCAACGCAAATCACCCAGGTTTCAGCGGATGAGCAGACACCTTTATGATATTGAACGGTTGATGGACACCGATTTCGGCAGGCAGTCCTTGGCGGATAAGGACTTGTACGAAGCCATTGTTGAGCATCGTGCCAAATTCTATCATGTTGGCGGTGTGGATTATTCGCTTGATGCATCAGACAAGATAGATTTCATTCCTACGGGTGCTTTGCTTGATTCCTATCGAACTGATTATGTGCAGATGCAGCATAGTTTTATTTATGGCCAGTCATTGGATTTTGACACATTGATTGAGCGTTTGGAAGAACTAAGAGGTCGTTTTAGGAATGTGTGAAAATGTCGTAAATCACCAAAATAAAAATCATCATATCCCAATCGTCACCCCAAACATGAGTTGATGCCGGGCTTGAAGGGAAAGCCGTCTTGTGAATGTAAGTCTGGTAATCTTTGGCGTTGCTGCAATAATCAGCGTTCTGTCTTGAAAAGCTATTTTTTAATGACAGGCTCGCAAGTCAGGCCGATGCCTAATTTCTTGAAAATCTTGCGGTCGACTTCGCTTAGCATTACTGTTGCGTGAACCTGACAGCCGTCGAATTGCGGCAGACATGCCAATGCTTTCCGGCAGTTTTCGTCGTTGGGACTTAGGATTGACAAGGCAACCAGCACTTCGTCGGTGTGGAGGCGTGGATTGTGTCCGTGCAAAAGATTGACCTTGGTTTTCTGGATTGGTTCAATCATTTCCTGTGGGATGAGTTTCACATCGTGACCGATGCCGGCCAAATATTTAGTGGCATTCAGGATGAGAGCAGCACTCGGCCCCAACAGCGGCGATGTCTTTGCCGTGATGATGGTGCCGTCGGCCAGTTCGATGGCGGCTGAGGCTACGCCTGTTTGTTCTTTCCTTTCCTTTGCGGCTGTCGTGGTGCGTCGGTCGGCGGTGGTGATTTTGGCCTGCTTCATCAGCAGGGCGATTTTGTTCACTTCGTTGTCGCTTGATTTGCCTGAGGCAAAATCGCACAATGCGGCGTAATAGCGGCGGATGATTTCCTGCTTCGAGGCTTCGCAGCACACTTCGTCATCACTGATGCAGTTGCCAACCATGTTCACGCCCATGTCGGTAGGCGATTTGTAAGGATTCTCACCATAAATGCCTTCAAAAATCGCATTGAGCACAGGGAAAATCTCAATGTCGCGGTTGTAGTTGACGGCGGTCTTGCCGTATGCTTCAAGGTGGAACGGGTCAATCATGTTCACATCGTTGAGGTCGGCGGTAGCGGCTTCGTAAGCCACATTGACAGGGTGTTTCAGCGGCAGATTCCAAATCGGGAAAGTCTCGAATTTGGCATAACCAGCCTTGACACCGCGGCGGCTTTCGTTATATAACTGACTGAGGCACACGGCCATCTTTCCGCTGCCAGGTCCCGGTGCCGTGACCACGACAAGCGGACGCGTGGTCTTGACATAATCATTACGGCCAAAGCCTTCGTCGGAATCGATAAGGTTGACGTTGGTGGGATAGCCTTCAATGATGTAATGGTAATAAACGTCGATGCCCATGCGCTCGAGACGCTCGCGGTAAGCGATAGCGCTTGCCTGGCCGTTGAAATGCGTGATGACGACCGAACCGACAATCAGGCCGCAATTGATGAATTCATCGCGCAGGCGTAAAACATCCACATCGTAAGTGATGCCGAGGTCGCCTCGCACCTTGTTTTTCTCAATGTCCAAAGCACTGATGACAATGATGATTTCGGCATCGTCTTTCAGTTGCAGCAGCATTTTAAGTTTGCTGTCAGGCTCAAAGCCTGGCAAGACGCGGCTGGCATGAAAATCGTCGAAGAGCTTGCCGCCAAACTCCAAATATAGCTTGTCGCCAAACTTTGCAATGCGTTCCTTAATGTGTTCCGATTGAATTTTGAGGTATTTCCCGTTGTCGAATCCGTATTTCATATTGCGTTTGCTTTTACCAATACGGGTTGCAAAGATACTATTTTTCGCTGACATACAAGCGGAAAAGCATAACTCATTTCATTTTGGATGAATGAAGTGGAAAATTGTTTACCTTTGCAGAAATATTTATTCACAAAATCATGTTGATATTAGAAAAACCTTACGTTTCAGAAAAACTGATACAGACGGCGATTGAGAACAATCTGCCGGTTTTGCGCAATGCCATGTCGGAAAAACTGGTTGCCGATGGTTATGCCCTTAATCTTTACAACGATGAACAGTTCATTGCTGAATATCAGAAGCGTCACCGCATTTATACGATGTCGGAAAATGCGCTGGGCTGGATTGTCGAGAAGCTGCCCGATGAGGAACTGAAGAAAAAAATCGAGTTGTTGAAAAACAAGGCCACTTTCCGCCGCATTTGTCAGGACATGTATCCTGATTTCTTCTTCTGCGAAGTCGCCATCAAGGACATGGGCGATATTGATGCTTCCACCTTGCATTTTCCTTTGGTGCTGAAACCTTCGGTCGGTTTTCTCAGCGCTGGCGTTTATGTGGTTCACAATGCTGAGGAATGGAAGGCTGCTGTCGATGACATTCAGCTGAATTTCAAGAAAGTAGGCGAGCAGTTCCCGGAATATGTGGTCGGGACGCAGAATTTCCTGATTGAGGAATATATTAAAGGTGAAGAATATGCCGTTGATGCTTATTTCGATGAAAAAGGCGAGCCGGTTATTTGGAACATCTACCATCACCGTTTTGCCAACGAATCGGACACCAGCGACCGCCTGTACTGCTCAAGCCGCAAACTTTACGACCAGTACGAAAAGCCTTTCATGGATTTCCTGATTCAGACCAACAAGGTCATCGGATTGCGCGATTTCCCGATGCACATTGAGTTCCGCTACGATGGCAAGAAAGCCATTCCGATTGAAATCAATCCTTTGCGCTTTGCAGGTTTCTGCCTGAACGAATTGCAGACGCATATCAGTGGCATTCACCCGATTATGGCTTACCTGAACAACATTCACATCACCAAGGAGGAAATGTGGAAGGGCAAGGAAAACGACACTTACAATTTCCTGGTTCTGGAACGTCCTGCTGGAGCGCCAAAAGAGCAGATGTTCGATAGTGTGAAATTTACGGCTTCGGTGATGGATGTTTTGGAATTACGCCCGTTGGCCGACCCGACTGCAGGCGTGGCTGCCACGGCATTCACCCGCGTTGACCCTGCTCATGAGGCCGAATTTGATTTCATCCTGAATCTTGACATGAAGGAATTCATGAAATGATATTTGCTTAGAGACGTTTTATGGAACGTCTCTACATGCCAAAAACAAGAAAGCCAGCATGCGCTGGCTTTCTTGTTTCATTATATTGTGAATCAATTTATTTCATAAATCTTGTCTTGATGATTTGGCTGCCGTCAATCAGTTCGACGTATTGTCATTACGGTTCATTCACCTTCCAATGGCCGCCTTTGGCGGGACCGATACGTTGCAATATGCCTTGCTGTTTCAATTTGTCGAGATTTTTGCGCACACCTTTGTCGGACAAGCCGACAAGTTTGCACATTTCGGCAATGGTGATGTCGGGGTTCTCCCGAATGATACGGATGAGTTTCTCGGTACTTTTCTCGGTACTTTTCTCGGTACCCAAATCCTGCAAACTTTCGGATAGGCATTGCAACATGAATTCAACAAACAGCGTGCTGTCGCCTTTATTGTCGCATTGGTTGATAGCGTCATAGTATTCCTGCTGGTGTTCCTTTACGATGGTTTCAACAGGCACCCAGTAGAAAAGTGGATTCCATTGTGCCAACAAAAGTGTCTGCCACATACGGCCCATTCTTCCATTGCCGTCAGCAAATGGATGTATGAACTCAAACTCGTAATGAAACACGCTGCTACTCACCAATGGATGGACATCGGTTTGTTTCATCCACTCAAAGAGGTCGTTCATCAGTTCATTCACCCTTGTTGCAGGTGGCGCCAAGTGAATGCAATGGGTAGCATCAAACACTCCAACATTGCCACCTCGGAAATATCCGGCTTGACCAATCAGGTTTGCCATCATTGCCTTATGGGCTTTTAGCAAGTCTTTCTGGTTGTATGGATCCAGTTGCAACATGAGGTTGTAGGCATCTATGGCATTCTTCACCTCTTGTATTTCGTTGGGGGCACCAAGCACATGTTTTCCTTCTACAATAGCGGTTACTTGCGCGATGGTGAGCGTGTTGTTTTCAATAGCCAGCGACGATTGTATAGTCTTGATTCTGTTTTTCTTTCGAAGCATTGGGGTGGGAAAAGGCTGCTGTAGCGTGGCAGTCAAAGCCCCGACACGCTCGGTAATCTGCGCCACAAGGTTCAGAATTTTGTTTGTTATTTCAAAAGGAGGACTGTACATGCGCGTTTTGTTTGGTTTTGCAAAGATAAAAAAACTATCAATTGTGTGATTTTTGAGATGAAAAATACACGCTATGTATCAGCAGATAAAAAACAAGAAAGCCAGCATGCGCTGGCTTTCTTGTTTCATTATATTGTGAATCAATTTATTTCACGAATCTTGTCTTGATGATTTGGCTGCCGTCAATCAGTTCGACGAAATAGTTGCCTGAAGTGAGTTGTGAAACGTTCAATGCGCTTTCATTGGAAACGGTTTCACGCATGACCAAGCGGCCCATTGCATCGTAAACGTTGGCGGTGCATTCGTTTTCGAGGTTCACGAAACGAACTTCATTGACTGCTGGGTTAGGATAGGTGTAGATGCCGTTTGCGATGGTGTTCTCTTCGACAGCGTCGAGGCTGGCAGCGGTGTGAAGACGGACGAGCATGTAATCGGCGAAGGTTTCTTCGTGTTCGTAGTGGCCTATGGCAACGATTTTGCCATCATCCTGGACGGCGATGTCGGTAGCGGTGCTGGTCTTGTTGCCGCCAAATGTGATGTGGTCGAAACCGTTTTCGCCGAAATCCGTATTCAGTGTGCCGTCGGCGTTAAATGCGCCAATCAGCATGTCTTTCAAATCTTGCCAAACATAGCCGGCGAGATAGATTTCGCCATTGCCGGCTACGGCCATTTCGTGGCAGTAGTTGCATGAGTTTTCTATGCACTGGGCCATGGTAAAGCCATTGTTGCCGAAAGTGGTGTCGAAAGAACCGTCAGGGTTCAGTCTGGCGACATATATGCTGTAAATTGGTTCGCCTTGGATTTCATTATAGGTTTCTGCGGCACCAGCAATCAGCAGCTTGCCGTCGTCCATGACTTTGCAAGCGTTGATGAAGTCGATGACTTCGCTGAAGCTGTATTCCCAAACGCCATTGTTGCCAAAAGTAGTAACGAAATCGCCGTTTTGGTCGACGCAGATGATTTTGCTGCTGTAAGGTGAACCCCATTCTTCGTCAGGAGTGACTTCCCATCCGCAGAGGTAGATGCGACCGTCTGGAGCGACATCAACGCTTTCGCCTACGGCCATGACTTGCCATCCGTTGGAATCGTATGATTCATGGAGCACCATGCCGTTGTCGCCGAAAGTGGTGTCGAGCTGACCATCAGCCGTGAAACGCAAGATGCAGGAACCGTAATCGAATTCGCCGTATTCGCCGCCGACAATGATTTTGCCGTCATTCTGAATGGCCAATGATCTTGGAACCAATGTCCAGTTGGCTTGTTTGCTGAAGGTCACATAACCGTTGTTGCCGAAAGAGGTAATCAGGTTACCGTTGGAATCCACTTTCAGCAGGCACATGTTACCGCCGTCGCTACCATAGGTATAAGCCAAAAGAAGCATGTTGTCGTTTTCAACAATCTTTGAATCGTAAGAGAAATAGTTTTTGTTGCTCATCGGAGCCAGATGGACATAACCGTTTTCACCATACGAGGTGTCGATAGTACCATCGGTGTTGTGGCGCATGAGGAGAATTTCGGCAGGGCCACCTTCACTGTATTCAGTGAAAACCACGGATTTGCCATCCGACTGGAGGACTAACGAGCTTTTTCCCGTGAGGAACACGCTAAGGTTGTTGAGTTCTTCGGTGACGATTCCCCATTCGCCGAAATCATAATCGAATTCACCTGGTGCTTGTTGTGCTTTTGCGAAGCTGAAAGTAATCAGCATCATTACGATAAGTGATAATTTTTTCATTGTGAAAGTATTTAATTGATGATTTGTAATTGACATAAATATCTGGCAAAAATACAATTATTATTGAATATGAAAGAATAATTTCTATTCATTGGGAAAAAGAATGTGATGTTTGAAGGCTTTTTCATCATTTGGAATAAGTTTACAAGTACAAAATCGGTGAAACAGGTGAGTGTTATCATAAATTTCCTAATTTTGCACTTTAATTTGAAAAAACTTATCATCCGATGATTAACTTTATAGAAGAACTTACATGGCGTGGCATGATTCACACCGTCATGCCTGGAACGGAAGAACAACTCCTCAAGGAAATGACGACGGCTTACGTGGGCATCGACCCGACCGCCGACTCTCTGCATATCGGCCACCTCTGCGGCATCATGATGCTGCGGCATTTCCAGAAGGCTGGCCACAAACCGTTAGCACTGATTGGCGGTGCTACTGGCATGATTGGCGACCCTTCAGGCAAGTCGGCTGAGCGTAACCTGCTCGACGAAGCCACCTTGCGTCACAATCAGGAATGCATCAAGAAGCAGCTCTCCAAGTTTTTGGATTTTGAAAGCGACGCTCCTAACCGTGCCGAATTGGTCAACAATTACGACTGGATGAAGGACTTCTCATTCTTAGCTTTCATCCGCGACATCGGCAAGCATATCACCGTCAACTACATGATGGCCAAGGACAGCGTGAAGAAGCGTTTCAACGGCGAAGGCGACGGCATGTCGTTCACCGAATTCAGCTACCAGCTGGTGCAGGGCTACGACTTCATGTACCTCTACGAACACAAGAACTGCAAGCTGCAGATGGGCGGTTCCGACCAGTGGGGCAACATCACTACGGGAACTGAACTCATCCGCCGCAAACTTGGCGCCGACCAAGAGGCATTCGCCTTGACTTGCCCGCTCATCACCAAGGCCGATGGCGGCAAGTTCGGCAAGACCGAAAAAGGCAACATCTGGCTCGACCCAGCCAAGACCTCACCTTACACCTTCTATCAGTTCTGGCTCAACTGCTCCGACGAGGATGCCGCCAAATACATCAAGATTTTCACCATGTTGAGCAGGGAGGAAATCGAAGCCCTGTTGACACGTCACGCCGAAGACCCAGGCCGTCGCGAACTGCAGAAGACCTTGGCCCGCGAACTGACCATCACCGTACACTCCGAGGAAGACTACAAGATGGCCGAAGAGGCCTCTCAGATTTTGTTTGGCAAAGGCACTGCCGAAATGCTGCACAAATACGATGAAGCCATGCTGCTGAGCATTTTCGAAGGCGTTCCGCGTGCATCAGTCTTACGCGAGACCTTGAACGCTGGCATCGGCATCGTCGATTTCCTTGCTGGCACCGAAATCTTTCCGTCGAAGGGCGAAGCCCGCAAGATGGTGCAAGGCAACGGCGTAAGTATTAATAAGGATAAGGCCGACTTGAACAAGACCATCAACGCCGACGATTTGCTCCGCGACAAATACATCCTCGTACAGAAAGGCAAGAAGAATTACTATCTCGTGGTCGTGGAATAAAGAAGTGAGATTTCGGCAATGGCAAAATTGAGCATTACCGATTTATATTGATTCAAAGCTTGTGTGCCAGTCATTCTAACATGTACATTTATCATCACCCTGCTAATGGTTTAGTGGGGTGATTTTTTTGTGTCTGTTTCCATCTTGAATCGAAAAAACATTGTATTTTTGCCTTTTAATCGCAAAAAAGGAAAACCTGAATGAAGTACCCTATTGGAACACAAACTTTTAGTACGCTGATAGAGGATAATCTTGTTTATGTCGACAAGACAGACCTCGTTTATGAACTGTCCCAAAAGCGTGTCTGTTTCTTGTGCCGTCCGAGGAGATTCGGCAAATCGCTTCTCATCTCTACGCTCGAAAGTTACTTCAAAGGGGAAAAACACTTGTTTGAGGGATTGAAAATAGCCTCCTTAGAGAAAGATTGGAAGCCGTTTCCCGTGTTTCATATTGATTTTTCCTTGGGCAACTATGAGAAGTCCGATGGCTTGCTGGAGGTGCTGGAAAATTATCTCGGCAAGTGGGAAAAACAATATGGTATTGAAAACCACGCTTCCCAATCAGGCATCAGGTTTGGCAATGTCATTTCGGCAGTGAGGCAACAGAACGGGCAGAAGGCCGTTGTGCTTATCGATGAATACGATAAACCCATGCTTGATGTGTTGATGACCCCGCAGGAAGAAACGAACAGGAATATCCTGAAGGAGTTTTATAGTGTCTTCAAATATTCCGATCCTGATTTGCGTTTCGTGTTTCTTACGGGTGTCACCAAGTTCTCGCAAGTCAGTGTGTTTAGCGGATTCAATCAGGCAAAGGACATCAGCATGGACAGCCGTTTTGATGCGCTTTGCGGCATCACCGAACAGGAATTGCATGATTATTTCGATGAAGAATTGGACCAATTGGCTTCAAAGTACGGCTGCCCGAAAGAAACTTTATGCGAGATGTTCAAAAAACGTTACGATGGCTATCATTTTTCAGAGCAGATGCTTGACGTTTATAATCCGTTTAGCGTGCTGAACGCTTTGGACTCAATGCGGCTGGATGATTTCTGGTTCTCGTCAGGTACGCCGACTTACCTGGTGAAACTTTTACATCGTAGCCAGACCGATATGCAGAAAATATTAGGCCGGACATACGCGAAGAAATATTTTGTCGACTATAAGGCTGACAAGGAAGAACCTCTTCCCATGCTTTATCAAAGCGGTTATGTCACTATCAAGGGCTTTGATATGAGGCGCAATGAATTTATGCTTGATTATCCGAACAATGAAGTGCGGAATGGATTTGTCGACATACTTGCGAACGATTATCTGAACCTGCACGGAGAGACTAACACTTTGGCAATGGATGTCAGCGAAATGCTTGGCAGTTGTCGGCTTGATGATCTTCGTGATTCACTCACGTCGTTTTTTGCCAGCATTCCCTACACAGCCAATCAGAATGAACGTGCAACCAGTTTTGAAAGCCATTTCCAGTATACGTTTTACCTTGTTTTCCGCTTGCTGTCATGTTATGTGACATTGATGGAAAAGCAAAATTCCCATGGCAGGGCAGATATGATAGTGGAGACGGATAAATACATCTATGTTTTTGAGTTTAAACTGGATGGAAGTGCTCAGGAAGCTATCGAACAGATTGATGCTCAAGGTTATGCTGAACCTTATGCCAATGATTCAAGGAAACTGTTTAAGGTTGGCGTTAATTTCTCGTCGGCGAAACGGACCATAGTTGATTGGAAAAATGTTGGGCCTTTGGAATAATTCTGTAATTTTACCGCCTTAATTAATTAGGATGAAAAAGTCGATCTTGATATTCGGAATTTTGCTGTTTGCAGTTGCGGCTTGCCAGAAAAAGGTGGAATATCCCATTGAGCCGAAGATTGCCTACACGGGTTTCACCTATCTGATTAACGCCGACAGCACTTTCAGCGGGCAAGGCGTCCTTTCGTTTTCCTATACCGATGGCGATGGCGACCTTGGCCTTGATGTGAGCGATTCCTTGCCGCCATTCAACAACAATAGCCCTTATTATTACAACTTAATCATTGATTATCAAAAGTTTGAAAACGGAGTGTTTCGTAGTGTGCCTTTGTTAAGTTGGAACATTGAAACGCAAAGTTTCGATACGGTGAGTTTCAATGCGCGTTTCAAGCGTTTGGTTGCCGGCAATGAAACCAAGCCGATTTCTGGCGACATGGATTACACGCTGTTTGTTCAGAATCCGTTTTCGCCGAACGACACGGTGCGTTTCGCTGTGAAAATCATCGACCGCGCCTTGCACGAAAGTAATGTCATCTTTACAGAAACACTTTACACGAATCCAAGTTTTATTAAATGATAAAATCATTGATATTATGAGATATACATTTATTTTTCTGACAAGTTTTCTGCTACTTTTCTGTAAACAATTTCAGGCGCAAGACATTGATGCGAAACATTACGAAATCCATCTGAATCATTTCGATTTTACAGAGAAGGCCATCGAAGCCGAGACTTTCGTGACTTTCGAGGTTACGGAACCGACGCAATCGGTTGTTTTGGAACTCAAATCTCTGGAAGTCAGTTCAGTGATAAGTTCTGATGCTGAGATTTCAGATTTTTCGCAAGATGATGATTATCTTGCCATTAATTTTGCTACGCCGTTGAATGCGGGCGACGAAATCACGCTCGACATTGTTTATGGTGGCCATACTTTCAACGAATCGTGGGGCGGCGTGCATTGGTCTTCATCGTCATCTGTCTACAATCTGGGTGTCGGCATTAGCACGGTGCCCCATAACTTGGGCAAATCTTGGTTCCCATGCGTCGACAATTTCGAAGACAAGGCCAATTATGATGTCTTTGTCACGACTCCTTATTATCTGAATGCGGTTTGTGGCGGCAGCCTTATTGAAACCATTACCAATGAAGATGGCACCTTGACAAGACACTGGTCGGAAGAGCAACCCATTTCGACCTACCATATTTCATTTGCAGTCGATGCTTTCGAGCCGTGGGAAGACACTTATCATGGTTTGAATGGCGATATTCCGATTACGGTTTATACCAGCAAATCGCTTCCTATGATTACTGGAAGTTTTGTCCATATCAAGGAAATTGTGCAGTTTTTCGAAAACTGTTTCGGCCCCTATCCATTCAACCGGATTGGCTATGTCGGCACTTCGCAGGGCTGCATGGAACACATCGACAACATCGCATTGGTAAATTCAATGATTAATGGAAACACCAATAACGAGGAATATATCGCCCACGAGCTTTCGCACATGTGGTTCGGCAACAAGGTGACTTGCGCCACGGCCGAGGACATGTGGCTCAACGAAGGTTTTGCCCAGTTCTGCGGCATGTTCTACACGGCAGGCGTTTACGATGAAGCCACTTTCCAAGATGCCATGTCGGATTTGATTACAACCATCACCACATGGAGCAACAATGAGCAGAACTGGATTCCGCTCAACCAGATTCCTTTGGACATGACTTACGACTCCAAGGCTGTTTACGAGCGCGGAGCCGTGATCGTCAATACCTTGATGAATTATCTTGGGCGCGAAAAGTTTTTGGAGCTTTTCCGCAATTATTTCGAGCAACACGAGTATCAGACCATGAGTTCCGAGCAGTTGCGCGATTTCCTTTCGGCAAACAATGACTTTCCGTTGGACGATTTCTTCAACACTTACGTCTTCACCCCAGGAATGCCGCATTACGATTTGCAGTTAGTGGGGGTAACGGATTTGCAGGACGGAAATTATGAGGCTTCGATGAAATTGACACACAAACAAATCGGTTCAACTTACGTTTGTCCTTCGAGCCGTGTTGAGGTGACTTTCATAGGCGCTAATGGCGAGATGGATACAAGAATGGTTGACTTTCGTCAAAATGACATTATGGTTCAAAATCTTGACTTTATGCCGGTTGATGCATTTGTCGATTACAACAACCGTTTTTTAGATGGGAAAACGGATCGTAACTTTATGCTGACAACATCGCAGCATGTTTCTTTTGCTAATTTTTCGACAGAAATACAGCACATAACCGACCCGACTATGCTGCGTGTCGAAAACCATTTGATTGGGCCAAGTGATGATCCTGAAATCCCCGCTCTGACGATTTCAACCAAGCATTACTGGAAAATTTTCCGTCAGGATTACGGCGAAAATGACATACAAGGTGATTTCGTTTACAGCACATCAACTGATGGCGACATCATTTTGTCGGAAAACGATTCTGCCACAATATTGTACCGTGCCAATGCGAATGAGCCTTGGCGTGAAATCCAACACACTTTGCATCCGCAAAGCAGTTGGCGAATGGGACAGATTCTTGTCGATAATTTCCCTTCAGGAGAGTATTGCATTGCCGTTTGGAACAAGGAACTCCTCGGTGTGGCCGAAATGATGGAAAGCCAGCGCATGAAAGTTTATCCCAATCCTGCCGGAAACCAAGTCAATATACAAATGAAGGACCTCCGCGATGGTCAAGTTGTCATTTGCGACAGCCAGGGAAAAGCAGTGAGACAAATTGCTTTTGAGCAAAACGAAAAAATGACTATCGCAACCGATGGCTTGGCAAAAGGTCTTTATATTGTGAAATGTCTCAGTGAAAATGGCACGGTTTTGGAAACGGAAACGCTTATTATCAAGTGATGGAAAGTTTTAAAGTGGAAAGTTTTGAAGTGGAAAGTGGAAAGTGATTTGAACTTTTTTGAGCAATTTTAAACAATCTTTACCGAAAACTGATAACCCAATTCAAGTTTAATTCTGAACACTAACTTATAAATATGATGTACTATGAACAAACACATTATTAAGGTTTTAGCTATTGCCGCTTTTGCGGTGGCTTTAGTGTCATGCAACAAAAAGAAATCGGAATGGTCTGATTTTTATGGTTATACACGTGAAGATGTCGTTGGAACATACGTGTTCTCAGAATCGGACGAGGCTTTTGAGAATCTTACGGAAAGCGCCTACTGCATATTGTGCCCCGAAGCAGAAATCAATGTTGGGCTGTCGTCGACGGAATCTGTCAGATTTAGAATCAATTGCCCTGACCATAATTATAACACCGAATTTGTCGGAAAAACGCCTTTGAATCCGAATGATTTTATGATTGACATCAGGGGAAACAAGCAGTGGCAAGGCTCGGACAGATTCATCCAGAACCGCGTGCAATCGAGGGTCTACAAAAATGACGAAAACAAAATCAGGCTTGCCGGTTCGGGAATCAAGGATTCATACAATATCAAGGAACATTACATTTACGACAACGCACACCAGATTATCGATACCATTCACGATACCGTTTTTGTCAGTTCCGTCAAATACTATTTCGATGTCATTAAGGAGTGAGTTTTGAAGTGGAAAGTTTTGAAGTGGAAAGTGGAAAGTTTTGAAGTGGAAAGTGGAAAGTTTTGAAGTGGAAAGTGGAAAGTTTTGAAGTGGAAAGTGGAAAGTTTTGAAGTGGAAAGTGGAA